>NZ_JBFUKN010000105.1:0-21254 GCF_056400845.1 Mycobacterium sp. P4_H6
ACCCTGCCGAAGCTGGGGCCCAAGCGGATCAAGGATTTCGAGCCCGCCAAGGAGTTGTGGAGCCGTGGCGCAAGCAATCTGGTGGCTGCGGCCCAGCGTGCCGGGGTGTGCCGGGTGATCGCCGAATCGGTGATCTTCGCCTACGGGTATGCACCGACCGGGCCGGCCCTGCTGGACGAGAGCGACCCGTATCCGGGTCCGCCGCCGCCCGGGGGCGCCGCGATGCTCGCCGCCCTTCGCGGGATGGAGCGCACGGTGCTCGAGTCGGGTCAGCATGGTGCCACCGAGGGAATCGTGTTGCGCTACGGCGTTTTCTACGGTCCCGGCGTCACGCACGACGATCTGTTCCGCGCGCTGGCCAAGTGGTGGGCGCTACCGGCGCTGAACGGTCATGGCGTGCTGTCCTGGACTCACATCGACGATGTCGCGCGCGCGACCGCCGATGCCCTGGACAGGGGGCGGGGCGGGCAGATCTACAACATCGTCGATGACCGGCCACAGTCGTTCGGTGACTATGTGCGCGAACTCAGCGCCGGGCTGGGTCGTCCGCGACCGTTGCCGGTGCCGCGCAGCCTGGTTCGGCTGGTGGCACCGTACGCAGCCACCGCGTTCGGCACCGCGTGGCTGCCGTTGTCCAATGCGAAGGCCAAGGCCGAACTGGGCTGGACGCCTATTCCCCGGTGAACTGCGCGGGGCGCTTCTGGAACATCGCGGTGACCGCCTCGCCCAGATCCTTCGAGGGCAGGAACGCCGAGTTCCACGCCGCCACATAGCGCAGGCTCTCCGAGACCCGGCCGATGCGCTGCTGATCCAGCACGTCCTTCACGCCGTGCACGGTCAGCGGCGGGTTGGCCGCGATCTCGGCGGCGGTGGCGTGCGCGGCGGCCAGGGAGGCGTCGGCGTCGGCGTGGACGTCGTTGACCAGACCGATCTTCTCGGCACGCGAGGCGTCGATGTCCTTACCCGTGAGCGTGAGCTCGCGCAGGTGCCCGTCGGACAGGATCAGCGGCAGGCGGGCCAGCGAGCCCACATCGGCGACGATGGCCAGCTTCACCTCGCGCACCGAGAACTTGGCGTCGGCGCTGGCGTAGCGGATGTCCACCGCGCTGATCAGGTCGACGCCGCCGCCGATGCACCAGCCGTGCACCGAGGCGATGGTGGGTGTGCGGCAGTCGGCCACGGCGCTGATGGCGCCCTGCATCTTGGTGAGCTTCTGGTGAAAGCCGAGGCGATCCTTGGCGCCGGCGTCCAGGCCCGGCATGGTGGCGCCCATGGCGGCCAGGTCCAGGCCGTAGCTGAAGTTCTTCCCCGAACCGGTCAGCACGATGGCCCGTACCTCGGGGTCGGCGTCCAGCGTGCCGAACACCTCGGGCAGCTCGGCCCAGAACGCGGGGCCCATCGCGTTGCCCTTGCCGGGGCCGATCAGGGTCACCCGGGCGATATGGTCGGCGATCTCCACCGTGACGGATTCATATGCCATGGCGTGAAGGCTAACCCGCTACGGAACGGGTCCTCCGAGCAGCACCTCACTGACCGTGCTGTCGGTCATGAACTGGCAGACCGCCTCGGCGAGCGATCGGGCGATGTCCACATTCTCCGGTCCGAGGATCGAATCCTCGCCTTCCAGGATGGCGTTGACGACGGCCTTCCTGGTCGCGGCATCGAGCTTGTTGAACTCCGAGCATTTCATCGTCAGCGCATCCGGCGGCGCCGGGACATCGGGGACGTCGGACTCCTGGCCCGGCATCGGGAAGTTGGGGATGGTGATCTCCGGGAGCCCGGGAATCTGCGGCAATCCGGGCGTACCGCGGCCCGTGGTGGTCGGCTCCGAGCTCAGCGGCGGCCCCGGTTCGGTGGTCATCGCGACGGTGCCGTCGGTGCTGCGCCCACATCCGGTCAGCAGGCCGAGCGCGATCAGGCCGGCGCCTGCGGCCACCACGGTGCGCATCATGGCTGTTCTCCTCGGATCCACTGTCGGGCGAAAGCCAGAAACGCGTCGTTCTCGTGCGGGGCGGCGACCGTGACGCGCACGCCGTCCTGCCCGTAGGGCCGCACCAGCAGCCGGTTGTCGGCCGCGGCATTGGTGAACTCGTCGCAGCGGCCGGGCATCGGCAGCCAGACGAAGTTGGCCTGCGAGGCGGGCAGGTCGTAGCCGGCAGCGCTCAGCGCGGCGCTCACCCTGGCGCGTTCGGCGACCACGGCGTCGGTGCGGGCCAGCAGTTCGTCGGCCGCGTCGATGGAGGCGATGGCCGCGGCCTGCGAGATGGTGGTCGCGGTGAACGGGACGTACACCTTGCCCAGTGCGGTGATGATGTCCGGATCGGCCACCGCGTAACCGATGCGCAGCCCGGCCAGCCCGTAGGCCTTCGAGAAGGTGCGCAGTACAACGACGTTCGGGTACCTGCGGACCAGGCCCAGACTGTCCGGCAACAGGCCGTCGCGGATGTACTCGACATAGGCCTCGTCGATCACGATGAGGACGTCGGAGGGGACCTCCGCGACGAAGGCCTCCAGGGCGTTCGGGTCGACGACGGTGGAGGTCGGGTTGTTCGGATTGCAGACGAAGATCAGCCGGGTGCGGTCGGTGACGGCCGCCAGCATGGCGTCGAGGTCGTGGGTGTGGTTCTTGAGCGGCACCGCGACCGGGGTCGCCCCGGCGGTGCGCACCTGTAGCGGGTAGATCTCGAAGCTGCGCCAGCCGAACATCACCTCGTCGCCCACGGTGGAGGTGATCTGGATGAGCTGCTGGCACAGGCTGACCGAGCCGGAACCCACCGAGATGTTCTCCGGCGCGAAGTTGACGTGCTTGGCGAGGCGCTCGCGCAGATCCAGGTAGCCGTTGTCGGGGTACCGGTTGATGCCGGCGGCGGCAGTGGTGATGGCCTCCATCACGCTGGGCAGCGGACCGTCCACGGTCTCGTTGCTGGCGATCTTGATGGCGCCGGGCACGGTGCGGCCCGGCGTGTAGGCCGGCAGATCGGCCAGCTCGGGTCGCAGACGGGCGGTCACCCAGTCATTCTAGGGGTGCGCGGAGGCGCGCTTTGCCTTCCGCGCTCCGGCCTGTGTAATCTGTGCGCTCGGCGGTTCCGGGGGTCCGGTACCCTCAGATCGTTCAGGAGGCGTGCCAGAGCGGCCGAATGGGACTCACTGCTAATGAGTTGTCCGCCTTAAAGCGGACCGGAGGTTCAAATCCTCTCGCCTCCGCTGCATAACTGAATAGTTCGACCGGCAAGATAAAGTTCGACCAGCAAGACCAGCAAGACCGAGCGCCCGTAGCTCAACGGATAGAGCATCTGACTACGGATCAGAAGGTTAGGGGTTCGAATCCCTTCGGGCGCACACCAGCACCATCACGACTCCCGCGGCACGAGCACCACGCCCGGGAGTCGTTGCATTTCCGGGCGGGCCGCGACGGCCGGAATGGTTCGACTCGGGCTGTGCGTTCCCCACGGTGTGACCGACAACGTTGATTTCGATATGAGCGGCCTGGACGACATGAACAGCGGTGTCATCCGCGAGTTCCGGGAGACCGGCGGCACGGCGGGCGGGCTGGTCGAAGGCATGCCATTGGTCCTGGTGCACCACGTAGGGGCAAAATCCGGCACCGCACGCATCGCGCCACTGGTTCCGTTCGTGGAGGACGGCCGGGTTTACGTGTTCGCGAGTCTGGGCGGCGCCGATATCCATCCGGCCTGGTATCACAATCTGCTCGCCCATCCCGAGACCGTCATCGAACTCGGCGACGAGACGGTGGCGGTGACGGCCCGGGTGCTCACCGGCGACGAGCGTGACGCGATCTACGCGAAACAGTCGGCCGTACAACCGCAGTTCGCCGACTACCAAAGGAAGACCTCCCGGGTGATCCCGGTGGTCGAACTGGTGCGCTCTGCCGGCTAGCAGGGTGGGGTCGGGCAAGATGCCGGTATGACCCCGCAGGTGATCCAGCGCTGGATCCATTACATCGACCATCACGACCCGGCCGAACTCGATGAGCTCCTCGCCGAGGACGCGGTCTTCTATTCACCGGCGGTCTTCACCCCGCAACAGGGCAAGGCCATTACGGCCAAGTACCTGAACGCCGCCGCGAAACTCTTCGGCGGCACCGATTTCCACTATGTCGAACAGTGGTACGGCGAGAACTCGGCGATCCTGGAATTCCAGGCCACCCTCGACGGCGTCGTGGTCGACGGTATCGACATGATCCACTGGGGCGAGGACGGCAAGATCGTCTCGTTCAAGGTGATGATCAGGCCGTTCAAGGGCCTGCAGGCGGTCATACCGCGGATGGCGGAGCTGCTCGGCGCGTAGTGACGTCGAGCTGGGCCTGCAGGGCCGTGGTGAACACCGGTTCGGCGAAGTAATTGCCCTGCGCCACGGTGCAGCCGTATCCGCGCAGCAGTTCGGCGGTCTCGGCATCCTCGACGCCCTCGGCGACGCTGGTGATCCCGAGCGTGTGGGTCAGCTTGATCACCGAGTGCACGATTGCGGCGGCCCTCGGGTTCTGCAGCATCGGCGCCACGAAATTGCGGTCCAGCTTCAGCTCGTCGATCGGCAGATCCCGCAGGTAGCTCATCGTGGCGTAGCCGCTGCCGAAATCGTCGATGGAGACCCGGAACCCGGCCCTGCGGAGCTGCTCGATGACGTTTCGGGCCTGGCGCACGTTGGCCAGCAGATAGTGCTCGGTGATTTCGATGGTCACCGCTTCCGGCGGCAGACCGTGACCGGCCAGCACCGCGCCGATCCGCTCGGGCAGCGTCGCATCGTTGAACGACGGCGCGAACAGGTTGATGGCGACCGGCACCTCCCGGATCCCGGGCCGATACCAGGCGGCGGCGTCGCGGGCCGCCTGTTCCAGCACCAGATCCGTCACCGCGCCCATCAGGCCGTTGCGGCGGATCAGCGGCAGGAACTGGTTGGGCGTCAGCACACCGAGGTCGGGATGCGGCCACCGCACCAGCGCCTCGACACCGACGATGTCACCGGTCGCCAGCGAGATCTGCGGCTGATAGGCCAGCCGCAGATCGCCGCCGTCGACCACCCGGCGCAACTCGCCGAGCAGCCGGATCTCCGAGACCGGAGGCAGCCGGATCTGCCCGCTGTCGCCCCAGGCGGGCGCGGTGTCCACATCGCCGATCTGCATGCCCGGGACGAACATCTGGATGCCGCCGACCCCGGAGCGCTTCGCCACGTACATCGCCACGTCGGCCCGCTTGAGTAGTTCCTCGGTGTCGATCGGCGGTTCCGCGAGGCCGGGTGCGGCGACCAGGCCGATGCTGGGGTGGATGTAGACGTCCTCACCGTCGAGCTGGAAGGCGTCGTCGAAGGCCCGCATCACACGATCCGCGATGTCCTCGGGGCCCTCCGGGCCGGCCTCGAGGATGATCGCGAACTCGTCGCCGCCGAGCCGGGCCACGGTGTGGCCCGGAGGGACGCTGCGCACCAACCGGCCGGCAATCTCGCGCAGCAGCGCGTCACCGCAGTGATGCCCGAGGTTGTCGTTGACGAGCTTGAAGTCGTCGAGGTCCAGCGACAGCACCGCCACCGGCCGGCCGTCGCGGTGCTGTAACTCGATGGCATGGTCCAGGCGGTCGGTGAACAGCAGGCGGTTGGCGAGTCCGGTGAGTGGATCCCTGAACGCATGCATCGCCACTTCGTCCAGCAGCCGCCGGTTCTCGACGAGGACGGTGAGCTGACGGATCAGGGCGGCGATCACCAGGATCGCCGACCCCAGCAGCACCGGGCGGATGCCGGCGTCGGGCCACAGATGTGCGACAGCGGCGGCGACCGCGAACGGCATCGGCGCGTAGGGCAGCCACATGATGGTGGTCGGCAGCGGCCGGTGATCGTCGGCTTCCTGCCTGCGTTTCACCGTGGCCGACATGACCGCCCCGGCGGCGATCATCAGCAGTCCGGTGACCTTGCTGATGACCGGGAAGGGGCTGCCCGGATAGGCATCCTGCAGCTTCATGTAGAGCGCGGTGAGATCGCCCATCGCGATCGCGACGAGCCCGGCGGTCACCAGACCCAGGATGTAGCGCCGTCCCGGCGGGACGGCGGACAGCACCAGTATCGACATGGTGACCATCGTCAGCGCGGCGATCGGGTAGATCGCGGTCAGCGCCGTGCGCACGGGGTCGAGCCGGTTGTCGGTGAACACCTCGTTCAGCACCGAGACCCAGACCAACAGGAACAGCGCCGACGCGATGACCGTGCCGTCGAGCAGCTGCCGGACCGCCGACATCCTGCCGGTCGCGGTGCGCAGGACCCACACCACCGCGACGGCCACCGGCAGCGCCAGGAAGCCGACGTCTGCGACGGACGGGAACGGAGGAGCGACCCCGAGGATCACCTGGTGGTACGCCCAGACCAGGCCGCCGATGACCCAGCCCAGGAAGCCGACGGCGATCGCGAGCCACCCGATGCGGATACTGCCCCGGCCGGCGCGCGCCGCCCAGACGGCGCATCCACACGTCAGTCCACTGAACGCAACGAAGCCGACCGAGCTGACGAACGTCGTCACCTGCGGACCGCCCCAACCGGCAAGCAACCAGCAAACAAACACCAGGTAAACCACCATGCCGGCGGCGTAGCTGGGGTTCGCTCTGATCATGCGCATTACATGCAGCTTAGAGTGGTTTTCGGGTGCCAAGAACACTAATTCGCGTAGCGGGTCCAGCAACATCATGCGCCTGCGATAGCCTGCCAAGGATGCGTCTTTTGCTGATTTCCGACACTCATGTGCCGAATCGGGCACGGGACATGCCGGCCGTGGTGTGGGACGCAGTCGATGAGGCCGACGTGGTGCTGCATGCGGGTGACTGGATGGCGCCGGATCTGCTGGACCGCCTGCAGGACCGTGCGCGGTTGCTGGTGGCGTGCTGGGGAAACAATGACGGCGACGAGATGCGTGCGCGGCTGCCCGAACGGGCCGATGTCGTCCTGGGTGGGCTGCGGTTCACCGTCACCCATGAGACGGGTGGCGCTGCCGGGCGTGACGAACGGATGGGCCGCCTCTACCCGGACACTGATGTGCTGGTCTTCGGGCACAGTCACATTCCATGGGACGCGACGGCCTCCACCGGTCTGCGGCTGCTCAATCCGGGCTCACCGACCGACCGTCGGCGCCAGCCCTTCTGCACCTACATGACGGCCTCGGTCGAAGGTGGCGTGCTGACCGACGTCATCCTGCATCGGGTATAGCCGCACAGCAGCTCAACGTGACGGCACCGTGATATCGGCGCGCCGGACAGCTGTGCGTGGCAGGGTCGTAGCCATGGAGCAGAAGCCGCCCACCGCCACCATTGCCGCTGCCAACCTCGCGCACCGCGACGGTCTGCCGTTCGAGGACACCCGGGATTTCGAAGACGCGGACCGCGGGTTTCTCGGCGCCCTCGAACCGTGCGTGGTGACCGACGCGGACGGAAAGGTGGTGTGGGACAACGACTCCTACGGGTTCCTGGCCGGTGACGCGCCGGACAGCGTGCACCCGAGCCTGTGGCGGCAGTCCCAGCTGTGCGCCAAACAGGGGCTCTACGAGGTGGTCCCCGGCATCTACCAGGTACGCGGCCTGGACCTGTCCAACATCAGCTTCATCGAGGGCGACACCGGCATCATCGTCATCGACCCACTGGTATCCACCGAGACCGCGGCCGCGGCGCTGGCGCTCTACCGGACGCACCGCGGTGACCGGCCGGTCAAAGCGGTCATCTACACCCACAGCCACGTCGACCACTTCGGCGGTGTGCTGGGCGTGACGTCCCAGGCCGCCGTCGACGCCGGCGAGGTCGCGATCATCGCCCCGGAGGGATTCACCGAGCACGCCGTCCAGGAGAACGTGTATGCCGGCACGGCGATGGCCCGCCGCGCCTCCTACATGTACGGGGCGGTGCTGGCCCGCGGCCCGCAGGGACAGGTCGGCTGCGGGCTGGGGCAGACGCCGTCACTCGGTGAGGTGGCGCTGATCGTGCCCACGGTGGACATCACGCGGACCGGTGAGACGTACGCCGTCGACGGTGTCGACATCGAGTTCCAGATGGCGCCGGGCACCGAGGCCCCGGCCGAGATGCACTTCTATTTCCCGAAGTTCCGGGCACTGTGCATGGCCGAGAACGCGACCCACAACCTGCACAATCTGCTGACCCTGCGCGGAGCCCTGGTACGCGACCCACACGGCTGGGCCGGCTATCTCACCGAGGCGATCGACGCCTTCTCCGGCCGCACCGACGTGGTGTTCGCCTCGCATCACTGGCCCACCTGGGGGCAGGACAATATCGTCGAATATCTGTCGGTGCAGCGGGATCTGTACGCCTATCTGCACGACCAGACGCTGCGCCAACTCAACCAGGGCTTCACCGGGATCGAGATCGCCGAGACCTTCCAGATGCCCCCCGCCCTGGAGAAGGCCTGGCACACACACGGCTATTACGGGTCGGTGAGCCACAACGTCAAGGCGGTCTACCAGCGCTACATGGGCTGGTTCGACGGCAACCCCGGCCGGCTCTGGCAGCATCCGCCCCAGGAGATCGGCCCGCGCTACGTCGAGGCGATCGGCGGCATCGATCGGGTGGTCGAGCTGGCCAGGTCCGCCTTCGATGACGGTGACTACCGTTGGGCGGCAACGCTGCTCGACCACGTGATCTTCACCGACGAGAACCACACCGGTGCCCGCGACCTGTACGCCGACACGCTGGAGCAACTGGCGTACGGCGCCGAGAACGCGGTGTGGCGCAACTTCTTCCTGTCCGGGGCCACCGAACTGCGGGACGGCAATTTCGGCACCCCCACCCAGACCGCCTCCCCGTCGCTGATGGGCCAGCTCACCCCGGACCAGATGTTCGACGCGCTGGCGATCAACGTCAACGGCCCGCGCGCCTGGAATCTGGACCTCACCATCGATGTGACCTTCGTCGACCTCGGAGCTGATTACCGGCTGACGCTGCGCAACGGTGTGCTGGTGCACCGCAAGACCCCTGCCGATCCGGCCACGGCCACGGCGACCGTCACGTTCGCGACCAAGGCCCGGTTGCTGGCCTTCGCGGCCGGTGACCGCGAGTCGCCGGGGGTGGAGTTCACCGGCGATGCCGAGGCGCTGCCCACGCTGATCGGTGTGCTGGACCAGCCCGACCCGGGGTTCGCGATCATCACGCCCTAGTGGGCGAGCGGAGCGAACTAGGGCATACCGCCGTCGACGCGCAGGATCGAACCACTGGTGTAACTCGACGCGTCGGAGGCGAGAAACAGAGCGGCCCCGATGATTTCGGGTGGATTGCCGAGGCGCTTCAGCGCGAAGTGCTGCGCACCGGCCTGGGTCGCCTCGAGATCCCAGGCGTCGCTGATGTCGGTCAGGAACGGTCCCGGCATCAGGGTGTTCACCCGCACGGTCGGGCCGAACGCCAACGCGAAACCCTCGGTCAGCGCGTTGAGCCCGGCCTTGGAGGCGGCATAGGGCAGGAACGCGGGATCGGGTCTGCGTGAGCCGCTGGTGCTGATGTTGATGATCGACCCGCCGCCGTCGGCGACCATGCGTTCCCCGACCAGCGCCGAAAGCCGGAACGGGCCTTTGAAATTCAGGTTCATCACCGCGTCGAACAGCTTCTCCGACACCGATGTCAGCGACTCGTACAGCGGCGACATACCCGCGTTGTTGATCAGCACGTCGACCTTGCCGAACCGGTCGTAGCAGGCGTCGACCAAGCCGTCGAGCTGATCCCAGCGCCCGACGTGCACCTGATAGGGGAAGGCCGCGCGGCCGGTGGCCGCGGTGATCTGCTCGGCGGTGGCCACGCAGGACTCGTAATTACGGCTGGCGATGATCACGTCGGCGCCGCACTCGGCCATCGCGAAGGCCATCTCGCGGCCCAGACCGCGACTGCCACCGGTGATCAGCACCACCCGGTCGGTCAGGTCGAACAGGTTGTCGGCAAAGCCCATCACTGGCTCCTGGCGCTGTCGCGGATGACCCTGTGCACGAAACCCAGTTTCTCGACCACCGGCCGCGGAAGGTCGAAGGGATACAACGGATTCTTGCCCATGGCCGTGTTCACCCGGTTGAAGAACAATGACATCCACTTCCAGTCGGACAACATCCGCTCGATGGGTTCGTCGTCGTAGCACTCCAGCGCCACGATGTCGCGCGGCGCGGTGAAGCGCACCCGGTCGGCGTGCAGCACCATGCCCGCCTCCCGGGCGGTGTCCATGGTGTCGGCGATGTGCAGGTAGTGCGCGAAGCACTCCGCGAAGTCCTCCCACGGATGCATGGTGGCGTACTCGGAGATGAAGGTCGACTCCCAGCCGGCGGGGGCGCCCAGCTTGTAGTGCCGGGTGATCGCCTCGCGGTAGCCGGCCCGCTCGTCGCCGAACAGCCGACGGCATTCGTCGAGATAGATGTCTGCGCCAGAACCGTTTTCGACGAGCACGTTCTGGTAGTAGTGGCCCACCTCGTGCCGGAAGTGGCCGAGCATGGTGCGGTACGGCTCACCGAGGCGCACGCGCAGCGACTCCCGGTAGTCGTCCAGGGACTCGACGAGGTCGATCGTGATCACTCCGTTGGCGTGACCGATGGTCACCTTCTCGCCGGTGCTGTAGCTCGACAGCAGGTCGAAGGCCAGGCCGCCGTCGCGGTGCCAGTACGGCTCGATCGGCAACCCGATGTCGGCGAGCTGGAACACCAGCCGGCGCAGCGCCAGGGTGGTCGGCACCAGCTTCTCCCGCGCCAGGGTGTCGTCGGCGTCGGGCTCACGGCGGATCAGCGAGCCGGCCAGGCACCGGCCGCGGTGGCCCGCCTCCTGCTCTTCGCGCGCCAGCCAGTTGCACCCCAGCGTCACGTACTGGTTGCACCGGATCCACCGGATGCCGTCGTGCAGCGCGGTGCCGTCACCGAGCGCAAGCATGGTGCGCGACGGCAGGTGCAGGCCCAGCGCGGTCCCACACTCAGCGCAGCGATCGGCCTCGAACGCGATGAAGCTGTCGCACACCGGGCAGGCGAAGGCACGCACGAGCCATATGGTGTCACGGTGCAACTTCTTCTGGTCCGACATGCGCTGCCGCTGCGGAGTGAGCCCGGTGAGGGGTCCGATCCGCAGCTGTCCGAGGAGGGGCTGGCACAGGCCGCCCGGCTTCCCGATGCGTTGTCGCGATTTCCCGTCACCCGGTTGGTGAGCAGTCCGCAGCGCCGTGCCCAGCAGACCGCAGGGCCGCTGGCCGAGAAGCTCGGGCTGGCCGTCGACGTCGACGAACGCCTCGCCGAGTACGACCGCGACCTGGGGCATTACATTCCGATCGAGCAGATCGCCAAGGAGAACCCCGAGGAGCTGGCGCGACTGATCTCGGGTCATCTGCCCAGCGCGGTCGACGAGAAGGCGTTCCTGGAGCGGGTGCTCGCCGCGGTGGGGGACTTGGTGGCCGCGTCCGACCACGAGGACACCGTGGCCGTGTTCAGCCACGGCGGGGTGATCAATGTCCTGCTGCATCACATCCTGGGCACCGAGCGGTTGTTGTCGTTCCATGTCGACTACGCCTCGGTGACCCGGCTGCTGTCCTCGCGCAGCGGCAAGCTCTCGGTCGCCTCGGTCAACGGCACCGAACACGTATGGGATCTGCTGCCGCGAAATACGCAATGGTAGAAAAGCCCGGTGAACTCTCTGGCAGGACTTGATCTCGACGCCCTGGACGCCCACCTGCGCGCGGAGGGCATCGCCCGCGCCGGTGAGTTGCACGCCGAGCTGATCTCCGGTGGCCGCTCCAACCTGACCTTCCGGGTGTTCGATGACGCGTCCAAGTGGGTGCTGCGCCGCCCGCCGCTGCACGGACTGACCCCGTCGGCGCACGATATGGCCCGCGAGTACAAGGTGGTCGCCGGACTGGCCGACACCCCGGTTCCGGTGGCCCGCGCGGTCACCATGCGCAATGACGACTCCGTGCTGGGCGCGCCGTTCCAGATGGTCGAGAACGTCGAGGGCAACGTGGTGCGCAGTGCCGAGGAACTCGAGGCGCTCGGTGACGCAGAGGTCATCGAGGGTTGCGTCGATTCGCTCATCAGGGTGCTCGCCGATCTGCATGCCGTCGATCCGCAGGCTGTCGGGCTGGGCGACTTCGGCAGGGCCGACGGCTACCTGGAACGCCAGGTGCGGCGCTGGGGTTCGCAGTGGGACCACGTGCGGCTGCTCGACGATGCCCGCGACGCCGACGTCAAGAAGCTGCATTCCGTTCTGGCGGAACGGATTCCGGCCAGCCCGCGGGCCTCCATCGTGCACGGCGACTACCGCATCGACAACACCATCCTGGACGCGCAGGATCCGACGGTGGTGCGCGCAGTACTGGATTGGGAACTGTCCACCCTCGGCGACCCGCTCTCCGATGCGGCGTTGATGTGCGTCTACCGCAACCCGAACTTCGACGATGTGCTCGGCATGCGGGCCGCATGGACCTCAGAGCTGTTGCCCCCGGCCGATGACCTGGCCCAGCGGTATGCGGTGGCCAGTGGGCAGGAACTGCAGAACTGGGATTTCTACATGGCGCTGGCCTATTTCAAGCTGGCCATCATCGCCGCGGGGATCGATTTCCGTGGCCGCGAGAGCGGCGATGCCCCAGCAGCGGTCGGGGAGGCGGTGGCCCCGTTGATCGCCGAGGGACTCAAGCTCGTCTAGAACGTCCGGCGGGCCGCCTTCAGGTTCTTTCTGGCCGCCAGTCGCAGTTGCACGATGCGCGCCGCCCCGACCATCACCGCGAGCAGCCCGCCGCCCACCGCGGCCAGCAGCAGCGCCACACCCAGTGGCAGCGTCCAGTTCCAGCCCAGGAAATGGAAGGTGCCCGGGTCGGTGTTCTGCGCAATGAAGATCAGCAACACGATCAGGATCAGAAATCCGATGATCAGTGATGTCCAGAGCGCTGCCGCCCTGGTGAATTTGACCGCATCTTCGGGCGGCGGCGGTGGCGGTTCCGCGGCGCCCAGAGGTTGATATGGCTGCTCCGGCTCAGCGGGCAGCGCGTGCGGGTCGGTCGTCATGGTCTTAATAGTGCCCTTTCAAGGGCGATGACAAACCATCTCACGGTGAGTTAAAGCTCGGCATGTCTTGGCGCGGCCCGTTACTGTCGAGAAATTGCCACGCATCTACGCACCAATGGCCGAGGGGACGGTATGCGCCGCATCCGTAAGTTCGTCGTCTTGTGTACCGTTTTGCTCACCCTGTCGGTTGCGGGTTGCGGTAGCTCCAACCCACTCGGCGGTGGTGAGATATCCGGCGACCTGAAATCGATCACGGTCGGCTCCGCCGACTTCACCGAATCGAAGATCATCGCCGAGATCTACGCTCAGGCCCTGGAGGCCAACGACTTCACCATCAAACGGCAGTTCGGCATCGGCAGCCGGGAGACCTACATCCCTGCCGTGCAGGACCATTCCATCGACCTGATCCCGGAGTACACCGGCAACCTGCTGCAGTACTTCGATGCGCAGGCCACCGCAACCACCTCCGATGCCGTGCTGCTGGCACTGTTGAAGGCGCTGCCCGGTGACCTGTCGATCCTGTATCCCTCGCCCGCGGAGGACAAGGACACCCTCGCGGTGTCCGAGGCCATCGCGCGGGAATGGAACCTGAAGTCCATCGCCGATCTGGCCAAACGCTCACCCGAGGTGAAAGTCGGTGGGCCATCGGAGTTTCAGACCCGCCAGACCGGACTGGTGGGGTTGAAGGAGAAGTACGGGCTGGACATCGCGCCCGCCAACTTCGTGGCGATCAGCGACGGCGGCGGCCCCGCCACCGTGCAGGCACTGACCGGCGGCACCGTTACCGCCGCCAACATCTTCAGCACGTCGCCGGCCATCGAGAAGAACAATCTGGTGGTCCTCGAAGATCCCGAGAGCGTGTTCCTGGCGGCGAATGTGGTGCCACTGGTCGCCTCGCAGAAGATGTCGAACACTCTCAAATCCGTGCTCGACGCCGTCAGCGCGAAGCTGACCACCGAAGCGCTGATCCAGCTGAACACGTCGGTCGAGGGCAATGAAGGCGTCGACCCCGACGAAGCGGCCGCAAACTGGATCAGGGACAACGGCTTCGACCAACCACTGCCGGGTAAGTGAGTACGCGATGATCACGTTCACCAACGTCACCAAGAAGTACCCGGACGGCACCGTCGCCGTCGACGACCTGACTCTGGAGGTCCCCGAGGGCACGCTGGCGGCGTTCGTCGGTCCGTCGGGCTGCGGTAAGACGACCTCGATGCGGATGATCAACCGGATGATCGAGCCGACCTCGGGCGTCCTCACCGTCAACGGCGAGGACGTCACCAAGGTCGATCCGGTGAAGTTGCGGCTCGGCATCGGCTACGTGATCCAGAGCGCCGGGCTCATGCCGCACCAGCGGGTCGTCGACAACGTCGCCACAGTGCCCGTACTCAAGGGCGAGTCGCGGCGCAGCGCCCGTAAGGCCGCCCTTGAGGTACTGGAGCGTGTCGGGCTGGATCCCAAACTGGCACAACGTTATCCATCCCAGCTATCGGGTGGGCAGCAGCAGCGCGTCGGGGTGGCCCGCGCGCTGGCCGCCGACCCGCCGATCCTGCTGATGGACGAACCGTTCAGTGCCGTGGATCCGGTGGTGCGGGAGGAGTTGCAGGCCGAAATCCTGCGGCTGCAAAGCGAACTGCGTAAGACCATCGTGTTCGTCACGCACGATATCGACGAGGCGGTCAAGCTCGGCGACAAGGTCGCGGTATTCGGGAGGGGCGGGGTGCTGCAGCAGTTCGCCGACCCGGCCTTCGTGTTGTCCAACCCCGCGAACGAACTGGTATCGGGCTTCGTCGGCGCCGACCGGGGTTACCGCGGACTGCAGTTCTTCAAGGCGACCGGCCTGCCGCTGCACGATATCCGCCAGGTCGCCGAGGACGATATCGACCAGTTGCAGCTGGCCGACGGCGACTGGGCCCTGGTGATCCGCGGCGATGGCAAGCCATTCGCCTGGATCAACGCCGAGGGTGTGCAGGTGCACCGCAACGGAAGCGCGTTGTACGACAGCACCATCGGCGGCGGATCCTTCTTCCGGCCCGACGGCTCGCTGCGACTGGCCCTGGACGCCGCCCTGTCCTCCCCGTCCGGTCTCGGGGTGGCCGTCGACGAGGACGGACGTCTGATCGGGGGCGTGCAGGCCGATGACGTGCTCGCGGCGCTGAAGCAACAGCGCCGGGTCCCGAAGGTCGGGTAGTTGCCGTGAACTATCTGTTGACCCACCTCGACGACGCCTGGACGCTGACGCTGATCCATCTGCGGCTGTCGCTGGTGCCGATCGTGCTCGGGTTGATCATCGCGGTACCCATCGGCGCGGTCATCCAGCGCACCACCCAGCCGCGCCGGGTCGTCACGGTGATCGCCAGCATCGTCTTCACCATCCCGTCGCTGGCGCTGTTCGTGGTGCTGCCGCTGATCATCCCGACCCGCATCCTCGACGAGGCGAACGTCATCGTCGCTCTCACGCTCTACACCACCGCCCTGCTGGTGCGTGCCGTGCCCGAGGCGCTGGACGCGGTGCCCCCGGATGTGCTGGACGCGGCGACCGCGGTCGGCTACCGTCCGCTCACCCGGATCCTCAAAATTGAACTACCGCTGGCCATCCCGGTGCTCATCGCCAGCCTGCGGGTGGTCGCGGTGACCAACATCTCGATGGTGTCGGTCGGTTCGGTGATCGGCATCGGCGGGCTGGGCACCTGGTTCACCGAGGGCTATCAGGCCAACAAGAGCGGCCAGATCATCGCGGGCATCATCGCCATCTTCGTGCTGGCGGTGGTGATCGACACGCTGATCCTGTTGGCGGGCAAGGCGCTAACCCCTTGGGACAGAGGCGCCAGAACCAAGGCAGGTGCACGATGAACTTCCTGCAGGAGGCGCTGTCCTTCATCTTCACGTCGGCGAACTGGACCGGGCCCGCGGGCCTCGGCATCCGGATCGCCGAGCATCTGCAGTACACCGCGATCGCGGTGGTGTTCTCGGTGCTGGTCGCGATCCCGATCGGCCTGATCATCGGGCACACCGGCCGCGGCACCTTCCTGGTCGTCACCGGTGTCAACGCGCTGCGCGCACTGCCCACGCTCGGCGTGCTGCTGCTCGGGGTGCTGCTGTGGGGGCTGGGTCTCATCCCGCCCACGGTGGCACTGATGCTGCTGGGTATCCCGCCGCTGCTGGCGGGCACCTACTCCGGCATCGCGAATGTCGACCGCGCCGTCGTGGATGCGGCCAGGGCGATGGGCATGACGGAGCGCCAGGTGCTGCTGCGCGTCGAGGTCCCCAACGCGCTACCCCTGATCCTCAGCGGCCTGCGCACCGCCACCCTGCAGATCGTGGCCACCGCCACCGTGGCGGCCTACGCCAGCCTCGGCGGGCTGGGGCGCTACCTGATCGACGGCATCAAGGTCCGCGAGTTCTACCTGGCCCTGGTGGGCGCGCTGATGGTGACGTTGCTCGCACTCATCCTCGACGGGGCCCTGGCCCTGGCGGTGTGGCTGTCCCAGCCCGGCGGCGACCGTTTCGGCAGGCAGGCCGATCGGTTACCGCAGCCACTCTTAGATGACGAAGTGGCACTCGAATCATCCAACGCGGGTACGAAGCCGGGGGACGTTCGCATACGGTATGAGGGTGACTGAACCAGCCCCACAATCAGGCACGGGCGCCACGGATGAAACGGCAGGCGCCTGGCCGGCGATCCTGACCTGGCGTGCGCACGATGTACCGCGGATGGAGTCGGTGCGCGTGCAGCTCTCCGGCAACCGAATCAAGGCCTATGGCCGCATCGTCTCGGCCGCCACCCCCTCGGACGCCGCGTTCAGCGCCTCCTATGACCTGGTCACCGATGAGACCGGCGCCACCAAGCGGTTGTCGCTGACGATGACGCTGGCCGAGCGGGAACGCCAGCTGTCCATCGCCCGGGACGAAGAGGGCATGTGGCTGGTGCGCGACCACCAGAACCAGACCAGCCGCGCCGCCTTCGACGGGGCGATGGATGTCGACGTGGTCTTCAGCCCGTTCTTCAACGCGCTGCCCATCCGCCGCACCGGGCTCTACCAGCGCGCGGAGTCACTGGAGGTGCCCGTCGTGTACGTGCGGCTGCCCGAACTGACCGTGGAGCTGGAGACGATCAGCTACAGCAGCACCGGCTCGGCGGGGATCGACCTGAAATCGCCGGTCGCCGAGACCACCATCACCGTGGACGACGACGGCTTCATCCTCGATTACCCCGGACTGGCAACGCGGATCTGATCACCCCGCCCGCCCGGCCCGCCGCGGCGAGCTCTTCGCGCCAGTCCGGCGCCCCGATGGCGATGGCGAGGATGTCGGGCCTGCTGAAACTGTCGTAGCGGATCCGGGCGGCGTGGCCGGCTTCCACCAGATCGGCCACCGAGGCGTTCGCGGCCAGATGTTCGCGTGCCCGGGTGAGCAGCTCGATGCTGCGGTCCAGCCCGGTCAGCAACTGCTCGGAGTTGGCCTCGCACATGGCGCGCACCAGGTCCGGTGCCGTGGCCGCGACCCGGGTGCCGTCCCGGAACGACCCGGCGGCCAGCGCGAAGGCCAGCGGAACCTCGCCGGCGGTCGCCGCCAGCGTCTCGGCCAGCAGGTGCGGCAGATGCGATATCGCCGCGGCGGCGGCGTCGTGCTCATCGGAGCGGGCCGGCACCACGAATGCCCGGCAGTCCAGCGCCAGCTGCATCACCGTCGCCCAGACGCCGGCGTCGACATCGTCGTCCACCGCGACCACCCACGGGGTCCCGGCGAACAGGTCCTTGTCCCCGGCGGACCACCCGGAGTGCGCGGTCCCGGTCATCGGGTGACCGCCGACGAAGCGGGCCCGCAGCCCGGCGGACTCGACCTGCGCCAGCACCGCACCCTTGACGCTGATCACATCGGTCAGTGCGCAGTCCGGGGCGTGGGCGCGGATGTGTTCGAGCATGACGCCCAGTGCGGGCATCGGAACGGCCAGCACGATCAGCGCGTCGGTGTCCGCGGCCCGGGACAGCGCCTCGTCGAGGGCGGTGGTGGCGTCGAACCCGTCGAACTGGGCGGCCTTCACACCGTCCACGGAGCGGTTGTAGCCGAACACCACACGGCCGGCCGCGGCCGCCGCCCGCATCAGCGAGCCGCCGATCAATCCCAGTCCCAGCACGCACACCGGAGTCTCGGTCACGGTTCTAGGTTGGCACACGGTTCAGGCGCCCGGTTGCCGGCCGGTGAATAGGTGGTCAAAGGTCCCGGCCGGGGACTACCGTTAGCGCCCATGGGAGCACAGCGTGCGCCGGCGCAGGAAGCTGCCAACCTGCCAGGCGGATTCGGAGTCGCGGTCGTCCGGGAGGACGGCAAATGGCGGTGTACTCCGTTGCGCAAGGGTGCGCTGAACAGCCTCACGGCCGCCGAGACCGAGTTGCGGGAGCTGCGTAGCGCGGGTGCCGTTTTCGGGCTGCTCGACGTCGACGAGGAATTCTTCGTCATCGTCCGGCCGGCCCCGGCGGGCACGCGGTTGCTGCTCTCGGATGCCACCGCGGCACTGGATTACGACATCGCCGCCGAGGTGCTCGACAAACTGGACTCCGATATCGATGACGAGGACCTCGAGGACGAAGACCCGTTCGAGGAGGGCGACCTCGGGCTGCTGGCCGATGTCGGGCTGCCCGCCGGTGTGCTCGGCGTGATCATCTCCGATGACGAGATGGAGATCGACGAGCAGATCACCGCGATCGCCGAGCGGATGGGCTTCGAGAACGAACTGTCCGCGGTGCTCGACAAACTGGGTCGGTGAAGTCGGATCAGGAGCTGATCCGGCTCGCCCTGGAGGTGGCCCGCGCCGCGCCCGCCGGCGATGTGCCGATCGGTGCGGTGGTGTTCGGGCCGGACGGCACCGAACTGGCGCGTGCCGCCAACGCCCGTGAAGCACTGGGCGATCCGACCGCGCACGCGGAGATCCTGGCGATACGGGAGGCCGCCGCACGGCTCGGTGACGGATGGCGTCTGGAGGGCTGCACGCTGGCGGTCACCGTCGAACCGTGCACCATGTGCGCCGGGGCACTGGTGATGGCGCGGATCGGCCTGCTGGTGTTCGGGGCGTGGGAGCCCAAGACCGGGGCCGTCGGTTCGCTCTGGGATGTGGTGCGCGACCGCCGGCTGGTGCACCGCCCGCAGGTGCGCGGAGGGGTGCTCGCGCAGGAGTGCGCGGCCCCGCTGGAGGAGTTCTTCGCCCGGCAGCGCTGACGCGATTATGGCCAACCGCCAGTCCCCGGTAAGCTGCCACGCGGTGGCGTGTCCGAGCGGCCTAAGGAGCACGCCTCGAAAGCGTGTGACGGGTAACCCCCGTCCGAGGGTTCAAATCCCTCCGCCACCGCCATGGCTCCCCACCGGTACACACCGGTGGGGAGCTTTTCGTTTGCGGAGCTAGGGCTCGAGCGCCTGTTCCACGCGTTGCACCTTCGCGCTGAGCTGGCCGGTGTGCCCGGGGCGGATATCGGCCTTGAGCACCAGGCCGACCCGCGGCGAGACGGCTGCGACGGCGTCCACGGCCTGCTTGACGACGGCCATCACCTCGTCCCATTCACCCTCGATGTTGGTGAACATCGCGTTCGTCTCGTTGGGGAGACCGGATGCCCGCACGATGCGGACGGCTTCGGCCACCGCCCGGTGCACGCCACCGTCCTCATCGGCGGCGGACGGGGTCAGACTGAAGGCAACAAGCATGCTGTCCAGCCTGGCACAGCCGCATCGACGGTCGCTCAGCCCAGCGCGCGTTCGGACACGGGCTTGTTCAACTCCGCGCGGACGGTGCGGGTCAGCTCGTCGGCGAGCACCTCATCGGCGCCGGCTTCGATCCCGTCCAGAACCTGCCGCACGACGTCGGCGGGGTCGGACTTCGGGCTGTCGGAGAACGACGCCATGTCGGTGTCGACGAGCCCGACGTAGACGCCGACCACCTGGACACCACGCGCCGCGAGCTCGAGCCGCATCGAGTCCGTGGCATTCCACATCGCGGCCTTGGATACGCCGTAGCTCGCCCCGACGGGCAGCCACGCCAGCACCGAGGCCACGTTGACGATCGCGCCGGCCTGGTCGGCGATCTGGTCGGCGAACGCCGATGCCAGCGCGAGCGGCCCGAAGAGGTTGGTCTCCAACTCCTCCCGCAGCTTGGTGGAATCCCGGTCCAGTACCGAGGCGCCGCGCACGATGCCGGCGTTGTTGATCAACACGGTGACATCGCGCGCCGCCTCGGCCGCTGCGGCCACCGACCGGGCGTCGGTGACATCGAGGGTCAGTGCGGTGACCCGTGGGTCGGTGGTGTCGATCTGAGCGGTGTCACGCGCGGCGGCGTACACCTTGGCCACCCCGCGATCGAGCAGCTGCGTCACGTAGTGGCGCCCCATCCCGCGATTGGCGCCGGTGACGAGCACGGTCTGGTTGTGCAGTGAGGTCATGTCGTTTCTCCTGGGGGTGTGTGGATGTCTGTCATCGGTCGGCGAGGCTGCGCTGCCACGCCAGGATGACGGGAATGCCGATGAGTTCGAGCGCGGTCGCGCCGACGGTGACCGGATGCGGACGCCCGGCCTGCTTCCATGACCACAGCCGGGCCAGCCCGCCGGCACCGATGGTGGCACCGGCGACCGTGATGGCGTCCGAGCGCTCGATGCGCGACAGCTGCGACCAGATGATCGGTGCGACAGCCAGTTTGAACACGTTGGCATACCGGAGCGCACTGTCGACGGTCGGTGCGACAGCGGGTGAGCCGCCGGGAACCGCAGCTGGGCCCCCGACGATCTCGCGGACCGCGCTTTGCGCCGGCAGGGCGGCCAGCAGCCCCAGTGTCCACTGCAACCTCCGCCTGCTGCTCATCGCAGGAACTCGAGGGCTTGGGCGACGAATTCGTCGTGGAACTGGAAGATGCCGCCGTGCCCGGCGTCCGGGTAGATCTTCAGCTGCGCATTCGGGAGCCGACGGGCCAGATCGTGTGAGTTGCTGGTGGGGACCATCCGGTCATCGTCGCCGTTGGCGACGAACACCGGCTGCCGGATGCCGGAGAGGTCGACGGGCTGCTGAACGCCCCACCCGTGGATGGCTTTCAGCTGGGCACGGAAAGCGAAGGGGGAGATGGACTTGTCACGATCGGCGGTCCGCTCCTTGAGCCGGCCGACGAAGCGCTTGGCTTCCGCCCGGCCGTGCGCCGTTCTGGTGAAGAAGAGATTCTCCTTCGGGTCCTTGCCTGTCAGCAGAGCCCTGGTGGTGTCGCTGATCGTCACTCGCG
>NZ_JBFUKN010000106.1:0-20590 GCF_056400845.1 Mycobacterium sp. P4_H6
CAGGTGATCAGCACCCTGCTCGGCATCCCCGAGGACGACCAGGAGATGATCCGCGACCACGGCAACGACCAGATGCGCACCGAGGCCGGTAAACCCATGAAGGCCGCCTCGGAGGGCATGATCGACGGCTCGATCTTCGAGACCTACATCGACTGGCGCAAGGACAACCCGTCCGACGACATCATGACCGACCTGCTCAACGTCGAGTTCACCGACGAGCAGGGCGTGACCCGGCACCTCACCCGCGAAGAGCTGCTCATCTACATCAACGTGGTCGCCGGCGCCGGCAACGAGACCACCACCCGGCTGATCGGCTGGGCGGCCAAGGTGCTCGCCGAGCATCCCGACCAGCGTCGTCAGCTCGTCGAAAACCCGGGGCTGATCCCGCAGGCGATCGAGGAACTGCTGCGCTTCGAACCGCCCGCCCCGCACGTGGCGCGCTACGTCACCCGCGACGTCGAGTACTACGGCCAGACGGTGCCCGAGGGCGCCTCGATGATGATGCTGATCGGCTCGGCCGTGCGCGACAGCCGCCAGTTCCCGCCCGACGGCGAGGTTTTCGACATCCACCGCGAACAGCGCCAGCACCTCGCGTTCAGCGTCGGCACGCACTTCTGCCTGGGCTCGGCGCTGGCGCGCCTGGAGGGCCGGATCGCGCTGGAGGAGATGCTCAAGCGGTTCCCCGAGTGGGAGGTCGATCTGCCCAACGCCACGCTGTCGCCGACCTCGACGGTGCGCGGCTGGGATTCGATGCCGGCGTTCATTCCGTGAGCGACGGTCTGACGGTCCCCGCGTCGTGGGAGGACGTCACCCCCGCGTGGCTGACCGCGGCCCTGGCCCGTGATTTCCCGGGCGCGGTGGTCGGTGAGGTGACCGTGCAGATGCGCGATGACGGCACCAACCGGCGGGCGCGCCTCGGCGTCCGCTACGCCGAGGGCGCGGGGCCGGGGACAGTGTTCGTCAAGGCCGTCGACCCCGGCCACAAGGAGATGATCAAGTACACCAGCGGGCTGCTGCACGAGCCACGCCTGTTCAACGCCGCCGTGGGATTGCCGCTGGAACATCCCGCGGTCTACGCGGCGCCGATCGACGAGGCGGCCGAGGACTTCATGCTGGTCATGGAGGATCTGACCGCCCGGAGTGCCGACCCGCGCGATGCCACCCGGCCGCTCACGGTCGATCAGGCCGCGAGCGGGGTGCGCGGCCTCGCTCGTCTGCACGGCGCGTTCTGGGGTGAGCGGCTGGCCCGGCCCGGGCTGGAGTGGCTGGAACCGTTCGTGCCGTGGGACGGGATGCAGTACGCGCCGCTGCCCGCGGCGCTGGAGCGGCTCGGCGATGACGCGCCGGCCTCGGTGCAGGCACTGACCATCGATCACCTGGTGGAGGGCATCTGGAAGCCCTTCATCCGGACGTTGACCGCGCCGGGCGTGCCCACCACCCTGCTGCACGGTGACCCGCACATCGGGAACACCTACCTGACCCCGGGCGGCGATACCGGGTTCCTGGACTGGCAGGTCGCCCGGCGCGGGAACTTCTCCGTCGACCTCGGCTACTTCCTGCAGGGTGCGCTGGTCACCGAGGACCGCCGCATCCATGAGCGTGAGCTGCTCGGCGTGTACCGCGACAATCTGGGTCTGCCCGCCGACGAACTGCCGTCGGCGGAGGAGATCTGGCTGCGCTACCGGGCGTCGGTCGCGCACGGCCTGACCACCTGGCTGGCCACCGCCAGCGCGGGCGAGTTGTGGCAGCGCCCGGACATCGCGCTGGCATTGGCGCAGCGCTACAGCGCCGCCTACCAGGACCTGAACACCGCGGAGGCTCTGGCGGAATTGACCACCTAGTCTTGGTGGCGTGACGAGAGCGCTGCGACGGTGATCGATCAGCTGCTCGTCGTCGTCTTTGCACTGTGCGCAGCCATTTTCGCGGCCGTCGGCATCGTGGTGCGTCAGCACGCGACGATGGATGTGCCCGAGGAGGACGGCGTCAGCACCGTGATGCTGGCCACTCTGCTGCGCCGCCCGCTGTGGTGGGCCGGAACCGCCGCGGCGGTGGCCGGCTTCGTCTTCCAGGCCTTGGCACTGGACAACGGATCGCTGATCGTGGTGGCGCCCCTGCTGGTGTCGGCGCTGCTGTTCGCGCTGCCGCTGAGCGCCCGGCTGGCGCACCGCCGGGTCACCCGCGGCGCCTGGCTGTGGGCGATGCTGCTGACGGTGTCGCTGGCGATCTTCATCCTGCTCGCCCATCCCCGGGTCAGCGATCAGGTCGCGCCGGTGGCCACGATCGTCGTGGTCGCGGCGGTGTGCTCGGTGCTGGTCTTCGGCTGCGTGGTGATCGCGGTGCGCCGGTCGGGTTGGCAGCGTGCGGTGCCGCTGGCCGTCGCCGTCGGGGTGCTGTTCGGTCTGGTCGCGGTGCTCACCAAGATGCTGATGCACGAACTGGACCGCAATTCCGTGGCCGAGGTGTTGTCGACGCCGCTGCCGTACGCGCTGGTGCTGCTCGGCGTGCTCGCCACCCTGTTGCAGCAATCCGCCTTCCACGCCGGGTCGCTGCAGACGTCGGTGCCCACCATGCTGGTGATCGAACCGATGGCCGCCGTGCTGCTCGGTGTGTTCCTGCTCGGCGAGACGCTCACCGCGAACCGGTGGGAGGCCGTGGTGTTGACCTTCGCGGTGGTCGCCATGACCGCGGCCACCATCGCGCTCGGACGTGACGAAGGCGCCTACGAGGCCGAATTGGAAGCCACGTCACGCGCCGTCTGAGGACCGTTTTCACAGGGAATCGGCAGGTCGCAGGGTCTCGGGCATATCTTTAGTTTTGCTAACGTTGTAGGGGTTGGTCGGTGCGGACGACGAGGTCCCCGGAGCGATTTCCCGTCGCTCCGCTCGCCCTGGCCAACGAATAGCGATAGAGAACTGAAGGATTACTCATGCCCGACGAAAACTTTGAAGACCGCATCGCGCGGCTCTACGCCACCGACCCCGAGTTCGCCGCCGCCAAACCGAGCGCGTCGGTCAACGCCGCCGTCAGCGAACCCGGACTGACCCTTCCCGACGTCGTGCGCACCGTACTGACCGGCTACGCCGACCGGCCTGCGCTGGGCGCCCGCGCCGTCGAGTTCGTCACCGACGAGACCGGCCGCACCGTCGCCGAGCTGCAGCCGCGTTTCGAGACCGTCACCCACGGACAGCTGTGGGAGCGCGTGCGTACCCTCGCTGACGCCTGGCGCGGGGACCCGGTGAACCCCGGCGACCGGGTCGCCCTGCTCGGCTTCACCAGCGTCGACTACACCGTCGCCGATATCGCGCTGACTCAGCTCGGTGCCGTCTCGGTGCCGCTGCAGACCAGCGCATCGGCCGCTGCCCTCGCCCCGATCATCGCCGAGACCGAACCGGTGCTCATCGCGTCGAGCATCGACTATCTCGATGACGCCGTGGAACTGGCGCTCGGATCGGGTGCCACCCGCCTCACGGTGTTCGACTACCGGCCCCAGGTCGACGACCAGCGCGATGCGCTCGCCGCCGCGACGGCCCGGCTCGGTGACGGGATCACCCTGGAGACCCTCCAAGATGCGCTGGCCCGCCCGGCCTCCACCATCGAACCCGTTGCCGCGCAGGAGGAATCAGACCCGCTGTCGCTGTTGATCTACACCTCCGGGAGCACCGGAGCGCCCAAGGGTGCGATGTACCCGGCGAGCAAGGTCGCCGACATCTGGCGGCCGGCGGCCAACGCCCACTGGGACGACAGCCAGGGCGTGGTGCCCTCCATCGTGCTGAGCTTCATGCCGATGAGCCACGTGATGGGCCGCGGCATCCTCTACAGCGCGCTGGCCAGTGGCGGTTCGGTGAACTTCGCCGCCCGCGCCGACCTGTCCACCTTCCTGGAAGACCTGGCCCTCACCCGGCCCACCCAGATGAACTTCGTGCCGCGTATCTGGGACATGCTGTTCGGCGAGTACCAGAGCCGGATCGCGCACGGCGCAGAAGAATCCGCGCTGCTGGCCGACATGCGGGAGAACCTGCTGGGCGGACGTTTCGTCAGTGCGCTCACCGGGTCGGCGCCCATCTCGCCCGAACTCAAGGCGTGGGTGGAGAAGCTGCTGGACATGCACCTGCTGGAGGGCTACGGCTCCACCGAGGCGGGCGCGGTGTTCGTGGACGGCAAGATCGCCCGGCCGCCGGTGCTGGAGTACAAGCTCGTGGACGTGCCCGAACTGGGCTACCACCTCACCGACCGGCCGCATCCGCGCGGCGAGCTGCTGGTGCGGTCCGAGCAGCTGTTCCCCGGCTACTACAAGCGCCCCGAGGTCACCGCGCAGGTCTTCGACCAGGACGGCTTCTACCGGACCGGCGATATCGTCGCCGAACTCGGCCCCGATCAGGTCGCCTATGTCGACCGGCGCAACAACGTGCTCAAACTCTCCCAGGGTGAGTTCGTCACGGTGTCCAAGCTGGAGGCCGCCTTCAACACCGCACCGCTGGTGCGCCAGATCTACATCTATGGCAACAGCGCCCGGCCCTACCTGCTGGCCGTGGTGGTGCCCACCGACAGCGGCGCCACCAAGGCGGACATCGCCGCCTCGCTGAAGGACGCCGCGCGCGCCGCGGATCTGCAGTCCTACGAGCTGCCAAGGGATTTCCTGATCGAGACGACCCCGTTCACCGTGGAGAACGGGCTGCTCACCGGCATCCGGAAGCTGGCTTGGCCCAAGCTCAAGGAGCGCTACGGCGCGGAGCTGGAGCAGCTCTACACCGACCTGGCCGACGGCCAGGCCCAGGAGCTGCAGGCGCTGCGCACCGCGGGGTCCACCGGACCGGTGCTCGACACCGTCAGCCGCGCCGCCGTCGCACTGCTGGGAGCGGCCAGCGCCGATATCGCACCCGATGTGCACTTCACCGATCTGGGTGGAGACTCGTTGTCGGCGTTGACCTTCGGCAACCTGCTACAGGACATCTTCGACGTCGAGGTCCCGGTTTCGGTGATCGTGAGCCCGGCCTCGGATCTGCAGACCATTGCCGATCACATCGAGACCCAGCGTGCCGGCGGCACCGGGCGCCCGACGTTCGCGTCCGTCCACGGTGCCGGAGCCACCGAGGTGCACGCCGCCGATCTCACCCTGGACAAGTTCCTCGACGCCGCGACTCTGGCTGCGGCGCCGTCTCTTCCGGGCCCCGTGAGCGAGATCCGGACCGTGCTGCTGACCGGCGCCACCGGCTTCCTGGGCCGCTACCTGGCACTGGAGTGGCTGGAGCGGATGGACCTGGTGGACGGCAAGGTGATCTGCCTGGTCCGCGCCAAGTCTGACGAGGAGGCCCGGGCGCGGCTGGACAAAACCTTCCAGACCGGTGACCCGAAGTTGGTCGCGCACTACCGCGAACTGGCCGACCGTCACCTCGAGGTCATCGCGGGCGACAAGGGCGAGGCCGACCTCGGCCTGGACCCGGCGGTCTGGCAGCGCCTGGCCGACACCGTCGACCTCATCGTGGATCCGGCCGCACTGGTCAATCACGTGCTGCCCTACAGCGAGTTGTTCGGGCCCAACGCCCTCGGCACCGCCGAACTCATCCGGATCGCGCTGACCACCAGGATCAAGCCGTTCGCCTACGTGTCCACCATCGGTGTCGGCTGGGGTATCGAGCCCGGCAGCTTCGTCGAGGACGCCGATATCCGGACCATCTCCGCCACCCGGCGGGTCGACGACACCTACGCCAACGGCTATGGCACCAGTAAATGGGCCGGCGAGGTGCTGCTGCGCGAGGCGCACGACCTGACCGGACTGCCGGTGTCGGTGTTCCGCTGCGACATGATCCTGGCCGACACCACGTACGCCGGCCAGCTGAACCTGCCGGATATGTTCACCCGGATGATGCTCAGTCTGGTGGCCGCCGGTATCGCCCCCGGATCGTTCAATGAGCTTGACGCCGAAGGAAATCCGCAGCGCAGCCACTATGACGGTCTGCCGGTGGAGTTCATCGCCGAAGCGATCTCGACGCTGGGCACCCAGGTGGCGCTGGAGCCCGGGCGGTCATTCGAGACCTATCACGTGATGAACCCGTACGACGACGGCATCGGCATGGACACCTTCGTGGACTGGCTGGTCGAGGCCGGCTACCGGATCGAGCGGGTCGGCGACTACGCACAGTGGCTGTCCCGGTTCGAGACCGCGCTGCGGGCACTGCCGGACAAGCAGCGCCAGGCGTCGCTGCTGCCGTTGCTGCACAACTACACCGCACCGGGTGTGCCGGTGAACGGGGCGATGGCGCCGACCGATGTGTTCCGCACCGCCGTGCAGGACGCAAAGATCGGGCCGGACAAGGACATCCCGCACGTGAGCCGGGAGGTCATCGTCAAGTACGCGAGCGATCTGGAACTGCTCGGCCTGCTCTGACGCGCCACACGGGAATGGGGCACCTCCGACCGGGGGTGCCCCATTCTCGTTGTGCCGGATCAGTTCACGTCGACGTACACGGTCTGCCCGGCCAGCGCGTTGTAGACATAGTCGCGGTCCTCGTCGTCGACGATCCAGTTCTGCCTGAAGTTCTGGCCCTGCCGGATCCCGACCACGTTCGCCTCGGACAGCGGCCTGGCGCTCAGCCGGCTCACGATCACGCGGTAACCCTGGGCCCGCAGTTCGTCGATGGTCTGCTGGGCAGTGCCCGATATCTCGTCGGGTGTCGCGGCCGCCGGCGCGGCGAATCCCACGATGCCCGCGGACAAGCCGGCGGTGACCAATGTCAGTGTCTTCATGGCGCTGCCTCTTCTCTGCACACTGATCTTAGAGCCGGAACCGTGGTTCAGGCGTGCCAGGAGGCCCAGTGCGCCACGGCGATCGCCACCACCGGGCCGTCCAGTGCGGTCCGCTCGTACTGCACGTACTTGGCGCGCAGCAGGCCGTAACCGATGGCCATCTGCTCACCGTCGTGGTGCACGGTCGCCTCGCCGTCGGCCCGCACCCACCACAGTTGGTCCCAGTCCTCGCTGTAGTGGTCGACCAGCAGGCTCACCTGCGGGTTGGCCTCGATATTGGCCAGCCTTCGCAGACGTTGGGTGGACTTACGTTTCGCGTCGACGGCGGTGTAGACGGTGTCGCCCTCGACGGCGAAGACCACCGGCACCAGGTGCGGTGCGGCCTCGGCTCCCACCGTGGCGAGTGCGGCGACGGTGCCACTGGCGAACAGTTCGACGGCATCATGGTCGGGCACACCCCCGATGTTAGGCGTCGTCGACGGCAGGGTTGCCGGTAGCGTCGGATCCCGTTCACTGCGATGTCACCGACAGGTCACCGTCTGGCCGCCTGTCCATCGGAAGGTTCGGCAATGAAGAATTCGCTCCTGGGTCTGGCTGCCACCGCACTGCTGACCGCAGGCCTTGTCGCCTGCGCCCCACCGGCGAAGGAGGAGCAGGCCGCCGAAGGCGACGCCCGCACCGCCACCTCGGCGGCGGACTTCGGCGGGATGGACGCGCTGATCGAGGCCGCCAAGGCCGAAGGCGAACTCAACGTCATCGCGCTGCCGCCGGACTGGGCGAACTACGGCCAGATCATCGCGAAGTTCACCGAGAAGTACGGCATCACGGTGAACTCGGCGCAGCCGGGCGCCAGCAGCCAGGAGGAGATCAACGCCGCGGTCCAGCAGAAGGGCCGCAGCACCGCACCCGACGTCTTCGATCTGGGACAGTCCGTCGCGCTGGCCAACACCGAGATGTTCGCCCCGTACAAGGTCGAGCATTTCGCCGAGATCTCGGACTCCTTCAAGGACCCGGACGGCACCTGGGTCAACGATTACGGCGGTTACATGTCGATCGGCTACGACTCCGCCAAGGTGCCGACGATCGCGGGCGTGGATGACCTGCTCAAGCCCGAGTTCGCGGGCAAGGTCGCCCTCAACGGTGACCCGACCCAGTCCGGGGCGGCGTTCTCCGGGGTGATGATGGCGTCGATCGCCCGGGGTGGCTCACCCGATGACATCGCACCCGGCGTGGAGTTCTTCGCCACACTCAGCGAGGTGGGCAACTTCCTGCCGGTGGACCCGACACCGGCCACCATCGCCTCCGGCCAGACCCCGGTGGTCATCGACTGGGATTACCTGAATGTCGAACAGTCCAAGAAGGTTCCGGGCTGGAAGGTGATCATCCCGCACAACGCCGCCGTCGCCGGCTACTACTTCCAGGCCATCAACGCCGACGCGCCGCATCCGGCCGCGGCCCGGCTGTGGCAGGAGTTCCTGTACAGCGACGAGGGGCAGAACCTGTACCTGGGCGGGGGCGCCCGGCCGGTGCGGGCCGACTCGATGGTGACCCGGGGCAGCATCGACCGGGTGGTCTATGGCGGGCTGCCGCCGGTGGACGGCGCGGCGACCTTCGTCTCGGTGGAGCAGAACGAGGCCGCGACCAAGTATCTGGAAGCCAACTGGGCCAAGGCCATCGACTGATCGTGCGGTACGTCCGGCAGGCCCTGCCACTGCTGCCGTTCCTGGCGGTGGTGCTGGTTTTCCTCGTCATCCCGACCGGCACCGTGATCGTGAACGCCTTTGTGGTGGACGGCCGTTTCTCACTGGACCTGGTTGCCGCACTGTTCACCGAGGCGCCGCTGGCCGCCCTGGTACGCAGCGTGATCCTCTCGGCGAGCAGCGCGTTGATCGGCGCAGTGTTCGGTGCCGTGCTGGCCTGGTTGATCCTGAGCAGCCCACCGGCCTCCCTGCTGCGCCGGGCGGTCCTGTCGCTGGCCAGCGTGCTGGCCCAGTTCGGCGGTGTCGCACTCGCTTTCGCCTTCCTGGCGACGATCGGACTCAACGGTGTGCTCACCCTGTGGCTGCAGCAGTTGCTCGGTATCGATGTGGCCGCCGGCGGCTGGCTGTACAGCGTGGGTGGCCTGGTGCTGGTGTACACCTACTTCCAGGTCCCGCTCATGGTCATCGTGTTCCTGCCCGCGCTGGAGGGGCTCCGCGCGCAATGGCGGGAGGCGGCGGTGAGCCTGGGCGCGAGCACCTGGCAGTACTGGCGTGAGGTGGCGGTGCCGCTGTTGACACCGGCCTTCCTCGGGTCGCTGCTGCTGTTGTTCGCCAACGCCTTTGCCGCCTACGCCACCGCGGCGGCGTTGGTGAGCCAGGGCAGTCCCATTGTGCCGCTGCTCATCCGATCCGCGTTGACCAGCGAGGTGGTGCTGGGGCGCGCCGGTCTGGCGTATGCGCTGGCGCTGGAGATGATCGTCGTGGTGGCCGTGGTGATGGTTGCCTACAACCTGCTGGTGCGGCGCACGGCCCGGTGGCTGCGATGAAGCCGCTCCCGCCGGCGGGCAGGAGCGCAGCGACCCGGGGAATCAGATCAGCGCTGTGGCTGATGTTCGGAGCGTTCTTCCTCTTTCCGCTCTATGCCATGGGCGATTTCGCCACCCGTGATCTGCAGTCGGGTGGTCGCACCATGGCGGCGTGGGTCAACCTGTTGGCCGATGACGCGTTGTTCGCCGCGATCCTGACGTCGTTATCGCTCGCGGTGCTGACGGTGACGGCGATGTTGGCGCTGCTGGTGCCCACGATGATCTGGGTCCGGCTGCGTGCGCCGTGGGCGAGCAGGTTCATCGAGTTCCTCTGCCTGCTGCCGTTGACCATCCCGGCGCTGGTGGTCGTCGTCGGCCTGCGCAACGTCTACCTCTGGGTGACCTACCTGCTGGGCGAGTCGGCGCTGACGCTGGCTTTCGTCTATGTGGTGCTGGTGTTGCCCTTCGCCTACCGGGCGCTGGACGCCGCACTGTCGGCGATCGATCTGCGGACGCTGGCCGAGGCTGCCCGGTCGTTGGGCGCCGGGTGGGCGTCGACGATCGTGGCGGTGATCGTGCCCAACATCGCCGCGGGCATCCTGTCCGCGGCGTTCATCTCGATCGCGGTGGTGCTCGGTGAGTACACCGTGGCGTCACTGTCCGGATTCCAGACGCTGCCGGTGCAGATCGTGGAGATCGGCAAGAGTGACGGACCGACATCGGTGGCGGCCTCCCTGGCCACCCTGATCTTCGGGTTCATCCTGCTGTTGGTGTTGTCGATGGTGACCAGACGGAGGCGGCGCGCATGACTCGGGCGAGCGTGGCGACGGGGGATGGGCCAGGGGGAGTGGCCGTCGACCTGGTCGACCTGACCCGCAGTTACGGTGCGGTGCGCGCCCTGGACGGGCTGACGCTGCGGATCCAACCCGGCGAACTGGTGGCGCTGCTGGGCCCCTCGGGTTGCGGGAAGACCACCGCGCTGCGCATCCTGGCCGGTCTGGACGAGGCCGACGCGGGAACGGTGGCCATCGACGGCCGCGATATCGGCAAGGTGCCCGCCAACAGGCGCGATATCGGCCTGGTGTTCCAGGCCTACAGCCTGTTCCCACACCTGACGGTCCTCGACAATGTCGCGTTCGGACTCAAGATGCGGGGTGTGGGCCCGCGGGACCGCGCCGGCCGCGCCGCCGAGATGCTGGAGCTGGTGGGGCTGGCCGCGCAGTCGGCGCGCTATGCCGACGAGCTGTCCGGCGGGCAGCAGCAGCGGGTGGCGCTGGCCCGCGCGCTGGCGATCCGGCCGCGGGTGCTGCTGCTCGACGAACCGCTGTCGGCGCTCGACGCCCAGGTGCGCGGCCAGTTGCGGGACGAGATCCGCCGGGTGCAGCTGGAGGTGGGGACGACGACGCTGTTCGTGACCCACGACCAGGAGGAGGCGCTGGCGGTGGCCGACCGGGTCGGGGTGATGAACGCCGGACGCCTGGAGCAGATCGCGGCGCCTGCCGAGCTCTACACCCGGCCCGCGACACCGTTCGTGGCCGAATTCGTCGGCCTGCACAACCGGCTGCCTGCCCGGGTGGTCGACGGGCGCGTGCGGTTGTGGGATCAGCCGGTGGCGGCGCTGCCCGGATCGGTGGACGAGGGTGTCGCGCTGGTCCGGCCGGAGGCGATCCGGCTGACCGCCGATCCGGCGAGCACGGCGAGCGTGCAGTCGGTGGCCTTCCTGGGCGCGGTCTCCCGCGTCACGGTGGCCCTCGATGACGGCTCGTCGGTGCTCGCGCAGGTCAGCGGGCAGAACTTCGGGCCGGGGGACCGGGTCGCGCTCTCGGCGCACGCCGACGGCGTGCTCGTCGTCGGAGGGTAGTCAGCTCGGCGAAACACGCGTACCCGTCGTCGCGAGGCGCCAGATCGCGACCGGTACGCGAGTTTCGCGCGAAATGCGGAGGGAGCTCAGACGGCTTTGACCGGTTCGATGCCCAGGTCCTTGTAGGTGACCAGGGCGACGAACGGCACGCCCATGCCGCCGAACAGTTCGGCTGCGACATCGCCGCGGTCGACCATCGGGATGACCCCGGTGACCACGGCGCCGGCCGCGGTGACCCGGTCGTAGGCCTTGGCGGTGGAGCCCCCGGTGCTGATGACATCGTCGACCAGCAGGACCCGGGTGCCCGGCTCGATGCGGGTCCCCTCGATCCACTGCTCACGGCCCCGGGCCTTCTGCTCCTTGCGCACCGAGAACCACGCGGCGCCGGTCACCATGGCGACCCCGTGGGCCAGCGGGTCGGCGCCCATGGTGAGCCCGCCGACGGCGTCGAACTCGATGCCGCTGCCGGCGGCCAGGTCGGCGACGGCCCGGCTGACGGTGGTCAGGCGCTCGCCGTTGTCGATGGCGTACTTGCCATCGATGTAGTCATGGCTGAGCTGACCGCTGACGAGCTTGAACGGCTCCGCACGGTGCTCGTAACCGCGCGTCTTGATCAGCTCGAAAGCCGCTTGCCAGGTCTCCGGGCGCTGCATACCCGGAATCGTATTGCACATCGCGGGCGGTATCAGCCCTGCCGTGCCCTCCGGGTCAGTTCGACTGCCGCCGAGCGCAATCCATCGATGCCATTGATGGGCGCCAGATAACCGGCCCGGGTGTAGGCGATCCCGCGCGGGGTGGTGACCCGCAGGTCGAGCCCATACCGGTCGGCTGCGGTGCAGGTCGCGGCGGTGGCGTCGGGAAAACCGCCGAGCTTCTGGGCCATCGCGACCAGCGCGTCGGCGTGATCGGCATTGAGGTGGGCGACGGCCCCGGCGGAATGCGGCGCCACCGGGTCGGGCGCCGCGGCGGTGTACTCCGCACCCGATGTCGAGTCCATCCGGCCGTACCCGCCGACCCAGCGCACGCGCTGCACCTGCAGCACCCACAGGGTGAAGTCGCTGTAGTCGATGTAGTACTTGGCGGCGGGCACGGCGGCCAGATGCGCGGCCCGGGCGCCTTCCAAAGCGTCCCCGGTGGGCCGCACGACCGTGCCGGCCAGCGTGACGCGGCCGGAGGCCAACGGGTCATCCGGGGCATCGGGGGCGACGATCGCGATGCTCGCGCGCTGATCGCCCGCCAGGTTGCGGCCGTGCTCGGCCATGTTGGAGACACACAGCACCGGGGCGCCGTCGTGCAGGCCGTAGGTCACGAAGGATGCCCAGGGGTCGCCGTCGGCGGTCAGGGTGGCCAGCGTGCCGGTGTTGGTGGCCGCGGCGATGGTGCGTGCCTCCTCGGCGGCCGACGGGCGCGTCATGTCCGCCGCCGGGGTCAGCGGTGGCGGCACCGACGGAGCGTCGCCGGGGTCACCGTGATCTCGCAATTCAGCCACGTCGGCACTGTAACCGAGCCGAGGCCACGTGTACGAGCGCGCGCAGTCGGGTACGGGAAGGATCATGACCATGAATCTGCCCTTTGATCGCTGGCTGCCCGCGCAGCGCTGGTACTCGGGCCGAGGACGGGTGATCGCGGAGGTCCGCCCCGCCGTGGTGGAGGCGCTGGGTTCCGACCTGGACCTGGTGCTGTTGGAGGTCGCCTACACCGACGGCCCGGCCGAGGGCTACCAGGTGCTGGTGCGCTGGGACACCGGCGCGGAGTCGGCGCTGATCGGCACCGACGGGGACCGTTCGGCGTTCGACGCGCTGTCCGACCCGGAGGCCACCGGCGCGCTGCTGTCGTTCATCGAGGCCTCCAAGCAGATCGGGCCGGTCCGGTTCATCCGCGAGCCGGGCGCGGATCTGGGCCCGGGCACCCCGGTGCGGGTGCTCGGCGGCGAACAGTCCAACACCAGCGTGGTGTTCGGTGCGCAGACCATCTTCAAGGTGTTCCGCCGGGTCACGCCGGGGATCAACCCCGATATCGAGCTGACCCGCGCGCTCGCCGGCAACCCGTACGTCACGGCGCTGCTCGGATCGTATGAGATCGATTGGGGCGCAGAGCAGTACATGCTCGGTATGGCCAGCGCGTTCGCGCCGAACTCGGTGGACGGCTGGCAGGTGGCGATCACCGGCGCCGGCGACGACTTCGCCGGAGAGTCCCGCGAACTCGGTGCGGCCGTCGGCTCGGTGCACCGTGCGCTCGCCGAGGCCCTGGGCACGCGGGTCGGCGCCTTCCCGGCGCAGACCATGATCGACCGGTTGCGCGCCGTTGCGGCGCGGGTCCCCGAACTGGGCGACCACGTTCCGGCGATCGAGCGGCACTACCGCGCGGTGGCCGAGGAATCCTCGACCGAACACCGCATCCACGGCGACCTGCACCTCGGGCAGGTGCTGCACACCCCGCAGGGCTGGCTGGTCATCGACTTCGAGGGCGAGCCGGGGCAACCGCTGGAGGAGCGGCGGCGTCCCGATTCGCCGCTGCGCGATGTCGCGGGCATGCTGCGGTCCTACGACTACGCCGCGCATCAGCGGCTGCTGAGCACCGGCGGCGACGAGGGCGCGGCGCGGCGGTGGGCCGAGGACAACTGCGCGGCGTTCTGTGCGGGCTATGCCGCGGTCAGCGATACCGACCCGCGTGGCGCCGCCGACGTGCTGCGCGCCTATGAACTGGACAAGGCCGTCTACGAGGCGGGCTATGAGGCCCGCTACCGGCCGGACTGGCTGCCGATTCCGTTGCGCGCCATCGAGCGTCTGGTCGGCTAGGAGCGCAGCGGATCAGGAATGTGGTCAGCGGACCAGTCTGCGCAGCAGCGCCGCGGCCGTCACCACACCGAGCACCGCCGCCACGACGAGCACCGTGATGTCCAGGGCGGCGTTGGTGGGGGTACCGATCAGCAGGCCGCGCAGCGCATTCACCTCGTAGCTCAGCGGGTTGATCGCCGACAGCCAGCGCAGCCACTGCGGCATCAGCTCCACCGGGTACAGCGCGTTGGAGGCGAAGAACAACGGCATGGTGATGGCCTGCCCGATGCCCATCAACCGGTCGCGGTTGCGCACCAGGCCGGCCAGCGACATCGACAGGCAGGCGAAGAACGCGGAACCGAGCACCACCACGCCCATCGCCCCGAGGATCCGCAGCGGGTTCACGGTCATGTGCACGCCCAGCAGATAGGCCAGCGCGACGACACCGATGACCTGAACGACCGAACGTACGCCCGCCGCAAAGGCTTTGCCGGTGATCAGCGCGGTGGGCGGGGCGGGTGTCACCATCAGTTTGGCCAGGATCCCGGCGTCCCGGTCCCAGATGATCTGGATGCCGTAGAAGATCGAGATGAACAGTGCGGACTGCGCGATGATCCCCGGTGCGAGGAACGCGAGGTAGGGCACGTCGCCGGTGTCGATCACGTCGAGTCGGGAGAAGGTCTGGCCGAAGATCAGCAGCCACAGCGCGGGCTGCACCATCCGGGTGAACAACTCGGTGCGGTCATGTCGCAGCTTCTGCAACTCGACGAGCGCGAAAGCGCCGATGCGGTTGGCGATTCCGGGAAACCGCCGCCAGCCGCGGGGCGCCCGGACCAGGGTGATGGTGGTGTCAGCCGACACGGCGGGCCGTCCTTCGTGCGGCGCGGACCTGGCGCAGGCCCGCGGGGGTGGACTCGTCGAGATCGGAACCGGCGTAGTGGCGGAACACATCCTCCAGCGTCGCCTCCGGGCCGGCTTCGTCCTTGAGGCCGGCCTTGAGTTCGGCCGGCGTGCCCTGCGTCTGCAGTTCGCCGTGGTGCATCAGCGCCACCCGGTCACACAGCGCGTCGGCCTCACCCATGTAGTGCGTGGTCAGCAGCACGGCCATGCCGAACTCCTTCTGCATGCGGTCGACCTGGTCCCAGACGCTGTCGCGGGCAATGGGATCCAGGCCGACGGTGGGTTCGTCGAGCAACAGCAGGGATGGCCGGTTGACCAGGGCCTGGGCCAGCTCCAGACGGCGCACCATGCCGCCGGAGTAGGTGCCCGCCGCATTGTCGGCGACGTCGGAGAGTTGCATGGAGTCCAGCGCCTGGGCGACCCGGTCGGCGCGTTCGCGGCGCGGCACATCGTAGAGCCGGGCGAACAATTCGACATTCTGCCGCCCGGTCAGCGCCGCCTCGATGGAAAGCTGTTGCGGGACATAGCCGATGTTGTACCGGATGTCCATGGTGTCGCGCCGGGCGTCGAGGCCGAAGATGCGCACCTCGCCCTGCTGTACCGGGGTGAGGGTGGTGAGCACCCGGATGACGGTGGTCTTGCCCGCGCCGTTGGGGCCGAGCAGGCCGACGGTCTCGCCGGCCGCCACCTGGAGGTCGAGGCCGGACACCGCGGTGAACTTGCCGTAGCGATGGGACAGGCCACGGCAGTCGATGGCCGGTGGCTGGGTCATTGCTGGTCCTCCTGCAGAAGTCGGGTCAGCTCGGCGATGACGGCCAACCCCTTTGTCAGATCGTCGATCTGGGTATCCTCGAGTGCTTCCAGGGCGCCGGCCAGTGCGGTGCGCCGGGCCCGCCGCGAGCGGTCCGCGACCTCCTGCGCCGCGTCGGTGAGGCGCAGCCGGCCCACCCGGCGGTCGGTGCTGTCGACGGTGCGGGTCAGCAGATCGTCGGCGGCCAGCCGGGACACCAGGGTGGAGGCGGTGTTGGCGGCCAGTCCGAGTTCGGCGGCCGCCTCGCGGACCGAGATGTCGGGCCGGCGGCCGACGAGCCGCAGCAGTTCGGCCTGGGACTGCGTGAGTCCGGTGCGATCGAACCCGCCGCCGGTGGACCGCCGCAGCTGTCGCCGGAACCGGCCGACCACGGCGAACAGTTCGCCGGCCAGATCGCTGCGCGTGTCCACCCACAAAGGGTACCTCTGCTACAGATATATTAATCGCGCGGAAGGAGTGCCAGTGCTGCCCGAATACCGAACGCTGCTGACCGCCGTGCACGCCGGAGTCGCCACCGTCACGCTGAACCGGCCCGCACAGCGCAATGCCGTCGGCGACGGCATGCGCGAGGAACTGGCCGATGCRCTGACGCGGTGCGATGCGGCCGATGAGATCCGCGCCATCGTRCTGACCGGCACCCCGCCGGCGTTCTGCGCGGGCGCTGATCTGAGTGCTGGTGCGCAGACCTTCACCACCCCCGGTGCAGGGTTCAGCGCTGCCGGCTTCCCGGTGCCGGCGTGGACGCTGGCCAAACCGGTGATCGCCGCGGTGAACGGACATGCCCTCGGGCTCGGCCTGACGCTGGCGCTGCAATGCGATATCCGGTTCTTCGCCGCCGACGCCACGTACGGCGTCGTACAGGTGCGGCGCGGCGTGGTCGGCGACGCCTACTCGCACTGGGTGCTCCCGCGGCTGGTGGGCATTGCGGCGGCGGCCGAGATCCTGTTGACCGGAGCGACGTTCGACGGCCACCGGGCGGTGGCGCTCGGCCTGGGCAGCCGGGTCCTGCCCGCCGCCGACGTGCTGCCCGCGGCGCTGGCGGTCGCCCGCGACATCGCCGAGAACACCGCGCCGATGTCGGTGGCGGCCAGCAAGCGGCTGCTCTGGGATTCGTTCGACCTCACCCGCGAACAGGTCGGGGCGCGTGAGACCGCGATCCACCTGCAGCTGATGGCCCACGACGACGCCGCCGAGGGGGTGCGGGCACAGCTGGAGCGCCGTGCCCCGCGCTGGACCGGGAAACCCGGGCAACTCTCCAGTTAGGGTAGAGTCCGCCGGTGCTCACAACCCCGCAGCAGGAGCAGTCCGTGCTCGCCGCCCTGCGCTCACCACGACGATTGCGCACCGAGGTGCTCGCCGGGCTGGTGGTGGCGCTCGCCCTGATCCCGGAGGCGATCTCGTTCTCGATCATCGCCGGCGTCGATCCGCGGGTCGGGTTGTTCGCCTCGTTCACCATGGCCGTCACCATCGCCGTCGTCGGCGGCAGGCCCGCGATGATCAGCGCCGCCACCGGCGCCGTCGCGCTCGTCGTCGCGCCGCTGGTCCGAAGCCACGGCCTCGATTACCTGATCGCGGCGGTGATCCTGGCCGGGGTCCTGCAGCTGATCCTCGGCGGCCTCGGTGTGGCCCGGCTGATGCGGTTCGTGCCGCGCAGCGTGATGGTGGGCTTCGTCAACGCGCTGGCGATCCTGATCTTCGTCTCCCAGATGCCGCACCTGCTGGGTGTCCCGTGGCTGGTGTACCCGATGGTCGCCGCCGGCATCGTGCTGATGGTCGTGCTGCCCAAGGTCACCACGGTGATACCGGCGCCCTTGGTGGCGATCGTGGTGTTGACCGCCGCCACGATCGGATGGGGTTGGGCCGTACCCGATGTCGGTGACGAGGGGCAGCTGCCGTCAAGCCTGCCGACCCTGCTCCTCCCGGATGTGCCCTGGACCTGGCAGACGCTGGGCGTCATCGCCCCCTACGCGCTGACAATGGCCATCGTGGGACTCCTGGAATCGCTGATGACCGCGAAACTGGTCGACGACATCACCGACACCCACTCCGACAAGTCCCGCGAGGCGGCCGGCCAGGGTGTCGCCAACATCGTCACCGGGTTCTTCGGCGGGATGGGCGGCTGCGCGATGATCGGCCAGACCATGATCAACGTCAAGGTCTCCGGCGCCCGCACCCGGATCTCGACGTTCCTGGCCGGGGCGTTCCTGCTCGGACTGGTGGTGGGGCTGGGCGACCTGGTCGCGCAGATACCGATGGCCGCCCTGGTCGCCGTCATGATCATGGTGTCGGTGGCGACCCTGGACTGGCACAGCATCCACCCGAAGACGTTGCGCCRCATGCCCAAGAGTGAAACCGCGGTCATGCTGGCCACCGTCGCGGTCACGGTGGCCACCGACAACCTCGCCTACGGGGTGGCGGTCGGCACGCTGACCGCCATGGTGTTGTTCGCCCGCCGGGTCGCCCACCTGACCGAGGTCGTCGACATCGCGCACCCGGACGACGACTCCCGGGTCTACGCGGTGCGGGGCGAATTGTTCTTCGCCTCCAGCAACGATCTGGTCTATCAGTTCGACTACGTCGGCGACCCCACCAACATCGTGATCGATATGAGTGAGGCCAATGTCTGGGACGCCTCGACCGTGGCGAGCCTGGACGCGATCACGACCAAATATGCGGCAAAGGGCAAGAAAGTCAGCATCATCGGGATGAACGAGCAGAGTGCGCAGCGTCACGCCCGGCTCAGTGGCCGGCTGGAGGGACAATAGGATGGACGGCGACGCCGGTGATCGTGAACTGCTGCAGATCGGCGACGTGGCCGCCCGAACGGAACTGTCCATCAAGACGATTCGTCACTACGACGATGTCGGGCTGGTCACCCCGTCGGCCCGTTCGGCGGGCGGCTTCCGGCTGTACACCGCGGGCGACGTCGACCGGCTGCTCTCGATCCGGCGGATGAAGCCACTCGGCTTCACTCTCGAGGAGATGGGGGAGCTACTCGATGCCCTCGAGATCGTGCACCAGAGCGGATCAACCGGCGAGCGCCGCGCGCAGGCGCTGAGCCACCTCGCCGACTGCCACGAGCGCGCACAGCAGGCGTGCACCACGCTCAGCAGGCAACTCGCCTACGCCCGGGAACTCACCGCGCAACTGGCCGGCTACCGCGCTACTCGGTGACCTCGACGCCGCGCGCCCGCAGCAGCGCCACCGCCTCGGCCGTCGAGTCCGCGGCCACCCCGGCGCACAGCGGCAGCAGCACCCGGGTGCGCAAACCCGTGGCTGCGGCGTCCAGCGCCGTCGCCCGCACGCAATAGTCGGTGGCGATCCCCACCACGTCGACGGCGTCCACCCGGCGCTGGGCCAGCCAGTCCGTCAGGGTCGTGCCGTCGGCGTCGGTACCCTCGAAACCGCTGTAAGCGGCCGAGAACTCGCCCTTGGTGAACACCGCCTGCACGGCGGYGGGATCGAGGTCCTCGTGGAAATCCACCCCGGGTGTGCCCACCACGCAGTGCCGGGGCCAGGACACCCGGAAGTCGGGGGTGTCCGAGAAGTGCTCGCCCGGATCGATGTGGAAGTCCATGGTGGCGACCACGTGGTCGTAATCGTGTCCGCTCAGCAGTTCGGTGATGCTCCGGGCGACGGCGGCGCCGCCGTCAACCGCCAGGGACCCACCTTCGCAGAAGTCCTTCTGCACATCGACCACGATCAGCGCACGCATGGCTCAACCGTAGTCCCCTCACCCGCCGAAGAGCAGGTACAGCCCGGTGAATGTGTAGCCGACCATCACCAGCATCATCGCCAGCTGGCCGGTCATCTGATGGCCCTTGGGAAGCACCCGCAGCGCGCGGTCGTGCGCGGCGATGACGCCGGCGACATGCCCGAGGAGCACGAACCCGACCTTCAGTGAGGCCAGTACCGACGGGTGCATGGACAACAGGTAATACACCTGGGCGTCATGGGATCCCATCAGGGCGTGCACGGTCTGCTGGCCCTTCTCGATGAGATAGGTGAGGTAGTGGGCGAAGACATAGCCGATGACGATCGGGATCAGCGAGTGCGCCATCAGGCCGGGCAACGCGCGGCGGCCCTCACGGTCCACACCTCCGGTCGCCGCGGCGGCCAGGCTGAAGGTCACCGCCACCACCGCGATGAACACCAGCAGGCCGACGGTCTTGTATCCGCTTGCGCCCCAGGCGCTCGAGGTGTGGGAGTCCACGAAGTTCCGCCACGCGGGCATCGCCGAAAAACTGTCGAACGCGGTGGATCCCAGCAGCACGGCGAGCACCGTCACGGTGCCGGGACGCACCGGAAGCGTCAGCAGCTGGTTGAACGGATTGCCGATCGCGATGCGTCCGTCGGCGTTGCGGCGCCACGGTGCGCACCGGGAGGCGATCATGCTGTAGACCTCGAACGGGTCGGCATGTGCGCACCAGCGAGGTCCGCTCAGCAGCCCGCCCACGAGTGTCACCGCAAGGTAGATCAGCAGCCAGATCTCGACCGCGGTAAGCGATCCCGGATCTGGGCTGGCCAACTCGAGCCAGACGAAGGCGAACAATCCGGCGGCGGCCGGCCGGTAACCGAGCCGGCGCGGATAGCGATCGCGGGTGACGCGCAGCAGCCGCTGCACCGTGCGTACCGGCGATACCGCTCGCCACACCGGGCCCAGGAACAGCGACAGCGCCACCAGGCCGACCCACAACAGCACGTAGAAGACGCCGGGCAACGCATTGCGGGAATCCTGCGGTCCGGTGACGGCCGCGACGGCCACCCACCCGGTGAACGCCAGCCCGGCCGCGGCGACCAGCCACCGGGTCAGCGATGCGTCGACGACGGTGGTGACCCAGCCCGGGAGGGGACGGCCCGGCGTGTCGGGATCGAAACGTGGTGTGCGCCAGGCCAGCGCGACCACTGCGAAGGTGAAGGTCAACGTCCACGCGGCGCCGACCACCGCGTAGGTGAACGGAATGGGCAGATCGGCCGAGCCGCCCAGACCG
>NZ_JBFUKN010000107.1:0-20454 GCF_056400845.1 Mycobacterium sp. P4_H6
GCCACCGTGACGGCGCCCTCGAAGCTGTCGAACGTGCCGCGAACCTTGCTCACCACCAGGTGACGGACCGAAAAGTTCACCGAGGAATGCACCGGGTCGAGGGCCCAGGTACCTGCGGTCAGGTCGGTGGCTACTGCTGCGGTCATGAGATCTCCTTGCTCAGCGGGCGCGGCCTTCCCGACACCCTCACCAGGAGTAAACGGACTATGGTCCGATTTCATTCCGCGATGGTGCCCCACTTCGCTTCCGCTCCCGAATGGCCGATCAGAACCACACCGACCACCGATGACACACCGACCACCACGGCGAGCACTGCCGCGACCACCGCGAGCGCTCTGCCCGGTTTCTCGGCCCGCGACTCCCTCAGGTGTTGGACAGCCTGCAGGATCGCCACGAGCAGCAGGCCGACCGCGAAGTAGATCATCCATTCGCCGCGCTCCTCATGCAGCTCGAGGATCGGGCGGTGTTCGCTCTCGCGGTCGTAGAGCCACTGGCCCGCCGATGCTGTAATCGGCGTGAGCACTGCAACGCAAACCGCCAACGCCAACGCCAACCACACCAACCGACTGCGCGCGGCCCGCGAGAATGCGTCAAGAACAAGGAGAACCGCCGTCAACGGTGCCAACACGACGACACCGTGCACCAGCAGCGCATGGGCAGGGATACCCGCGATGGTATTCATGACACTCCTGGGTTCGGCGACAACCCAAGATACCGACAGCAGCGCACGTGAGACACCTGAAAGCCAAATCGCCACAACAAATTTCACTCATGCACGGTTAGGGAAGCCTAGGCTCAGGCGGTTTCATTCAGTCCAGGACACGGTGCGCAGCTGTCGCCGGGACGTGATGCCCAGCTTCACGAACACCTTGCGCAAATGCCATTCGACGGTGTGCGCGCTGATGAACAACTGCGCACCGATCTCGGAATTGGTCAGGCCGTCGCGGGCCAGCCCGGCGATCTGCGCCTCTTGCGCCGTCAGCCCGTCACCCGATTTCAGGGGTTGCTTGCGCACCTTCTCCCCCGTCGCCACCAGTTCGCGGCGCGCGCGTTCGGCGAATCCCTGCGCCCCCATCCTCGTGAAGGCGTCGTGGGCGGCGCCCAGCTGGCTGCGCGCGTCATTGCGCCGGTTGACCCGGCGCAGCCACTCGCCGTAGGACAGTCGCGCCCGGGAAAGGTGCAGGGCGATGTCAGCACGTTCGAGCCGCTCGATCGCCTCCACGAACTTGGCCTCGGCGGCGGCGCCATCCGCCAGGAGGGCCTGCGCCGCCGCTACCGCCCCCAGCCCCCAATCGGTTCCGCTGGCGCCCGCGCGTTCCTCCAGTCTCGGCAGCGCGTCGGCGGCGGTGTCACGGTCACCCACGTGCGCGGCGGCCTCGATCAGTTCGTACAGGCACCAGCTGTGAAACCCGAGATCCTCGTATTCGCAACAGCGACGGGCCGCAGACAGCGCCTCCTCGTAACGACCGAGTCCGTTGTACAGCACGGCGCTGCAGAACGCGGCCAGCCCGAGCAGTCGCCCTTCACCTCTGGCCGCACCATCGGCGGCAGCCGCCTCGATGATGCCAACAGCGTCCTCGGGTACCCCACTCCAGGCGGCCAGGTTCAGCGAGTGATAGCGCACCGGCGCATTGCCCATGGCCGCGGTGATCGATGCCGACTCTTCGATGAGCCTTGCTGCGGAACCGAATTCGCCACGATAGAAATGCACGCCGGCCCGATAGCCGAGCGCCGGCGGGAGCGCCGCCAGTGCTCCCGCATCTCGGGCCCGGCCCAGGATGCCGGTCGCGATGCGTTCGAGGACCTCGTCGTCCCACATCTCGTGCGCGGCAGATTCCTGCGCGATGGGAAACGGCCAGTACAGCCAGCGGCCCGGATTCTGCTGCGCCGTGGCGTTCCACAATTCCTGGGCGGTACGTAGATCGACGGATCCGGCGCCGGGACCATCGATGATCCGCGCGGCCATACCGCGGAGCAGATAGTCGATCGGCCGCTGCAGATCGGTGAGCCGTCCGACCGCGCCGGCGCCCGCTGCGGCCACCTCGTGCAGCAGCGTCGGTGCACCGAGTCGCCCGGCGTACATCGCGCCCGTCAGCGCCTCCAGGTAGGTCTCCCTGGCCAGCTCGTCGTCGAGGCCGTCGAGTTCCTTTGCCGCGCTGAGCAACTGTGCACTGGCATCCCCGACGGTGGGAGCTCCCGACGCTCCTGCCCTGCTGCGCACGAAATCCATCTGTGCCCGCATCCGGGCCACCTGTCCCTGTTGCAGCGCAGTGAGCGGTGCGGACTCTGCGATCGCCAACAGCGCGTAGGCCGCATCGGGAGAGGCCGCTTCGCGTTTGGCCTGAGCGGCCGCGATCGCCCGCGATCCGCGTAACTGCGGATCGATCGTGAGGACGGTGGCGCGCTCCAAAAATGCTGCCGCGGCGGCCATTCCACCCCGGTTCTGAGCCCGGTCCGCCGAGATCTCCAACTCGGCGGCCACCGTGTCGTCGGGGCCGGCCGCGGCGTTGGCGGCGTGCCAGGCCCGACGGTCGGGGTCGGCCTGCGAATCCGTCGCCGCAGCCAGTGCCCGATGGACGACGCGGCGTTCGGAGAGATCGGCGGCGCGGTAGGCGGCCGAGCGCATCAGCGGGTGCTGGAACCGCATCTTGGGCCCGAATTCGATGAGACCGGCGGCTTCTGCGTGGGCCAGCGCGTCGATGGGCACCGCCAACTCGGCTGCCGCCCGCAGGAACAACGCCGCATCGCCGACCGGCTCGGCTGCGGCGACCAACAGGAGTTGCCGGGTGTCGGGGGGCATCGCCTGGATGCGGGCAACGAAACCGTCCTCGATCGCCGTGGTCGTGGAGCGGCGGCCGGAGAGCCAGAACCCGCCGGCCAATTCGGTGGAGGACACGCTGCGCGGCACATCCAGGATCGCCAGCGGCAGGCCACGGGTCTCCGCGACGATGCGGTCACGGACCGACGGATCGATACCGCCGATCAGCACCGATTCCAGCAGTTCCCGCGCCGCGGCGTCGGAGAGCACGCTCACGGTGTGGTCGGGCAGACCGGCCAGCACATCGGGATGGCCGCTCCGGACGGCGAAGACCATCGCCACCTGTTCGGCCAGCAGCCGGCGCGCCACGAAGGCCAGCGTCTGCACCGACACCTGATCCAGCCACTGCGCGTCGTCCACGATGCACAGCAGCGGACGTTCGGCGGACGCGGCCGCCATCAGGCTCAGCACCGCCAAGCCGACCAGGAACCGGTCGGGCGCAGGGCCTGCGCCGTACCCGAACGCGACGTCCAGCGCCTCGCGCTGGGGCTGCGGCAAAACGTCCAGGTGGCCCATCAACGGTATGCACAGCTGTTGCAGGCCGGCGAACGCGAGTTCCATGTCTTCCTGGACGCCGGCCACCCGCATCGCGTTGAACCCGGCGGCCCGCTCCGACACGTACTCCAGGAGTGCGGTTTTGCCGACGCCGGCCTCACCGCGCAGCACGAGAACCTGGCTGCTACCCGAACGGGCTTGCGCCGTCAGGTTGTCCAGGACGGCGCGATCACGGTCGCGGCCGCGCAGCATGATGGACATGGCGAAGATCGTAGCGACCGGGTGGGTACCGGGTTGGACGAGCTCAGGCGGCCAGCGGTGTGTACGTGGTGGAGCGCTGCCGGGCCGGCCGGCCGATGCCCTCGGCGATCGCCGTCAGCTCCTCGACCGATTTGGCCGACCCGTTCTCCGAACCCGCCATCCGCGAGATGGTCTCTTCCATCAAGGTGCCGCCCAGGTCGTTGGCGCCACCGTTGAGCATCACCCGGGTGCGCTCGACACCCAGCTTCACCCAACTGGTCTGGATGTTGGAGATCCTGCCGTGCAACATGATCCGTGCCAGTGCGTGCACCGCGCGGTTGTCGCGGTGCGTGGGGCCCGGCCGCGCGCCACCGGCCAGGTAGAGCGGGCTGGACTGGTGCACGAACGGCAGCGGCACGAACTCGGTGAAACCACCGGTGCGGTCCTGGATGCCGCGCAGGACATTGAGGTGACCCACCCAGTGCTTGGGGGTGTCGACATGGCCGTACATCATCGTCGAACTCGAGCGCAGCCCGACCTCGTGCGCGGTGCTGATCACGTCGATCCATTCCGAGGTGGGCAGTTTGCCCTTGGTGAGCACCCAGCGCACCTCGTCATCGAGGATCTCGGCGGCGGTGCCCGGGATCGACCCGAGACCGGCTTCGCGCAGGCTGGTCAGCCACTCTCGCAGCGAGAGTCCGCTGCGGGTGACGCCGTTGGAGATCTCCATCGGGGAGAACGCGTGCACGTGCATCGAGGGCACCCGGGCCTTCACCGCGCGCACCAGGTCGGCGTAGCCGGTGACCGGCAGTTCGGGATCGATCCCGCCCTGCATGCAGACCTCGGTGGCGCCGGCGACGTGGGCCTCCCAGGCCCGGTCGGCGACCTCACCGGTGGACAGTGAGAACGCATCGGCGTCGCCCTTGCGCTGCGCGAACGCGCAGAACCGGCAGCCGGTGTAGCAGATGTTGGTGAAGTTGATATTGCGGTTCACCACGTAGGTCACGTCATCGCCGACGACGTCGCGCCGAAGCGAGTCCGCCAGTGCGGCAACGGCATCCAGCGCCGGTCCATCGGCCGTCGCCAGCGCCAGATATTCGTCGTCGCTGCATTCGCCGGGATTTCGTTCGGCGGCCCGCAACGCGGCCAACACATCGGTGTCGATCCGTTCCGGGGCGCGGGCGGCGAGTTCGGAGACCTTCTCCCGGATGGACTCCCAGTCACCGAATGCGCTGTCGAGGTCGCTGCGGGTCTCGGTGAGCCGCCCCTCGGAATCGATCGCCTCATGCAGATCGGTCCGGCCCAGGGATTCGGCGGCCTCGTCGGGCTCCTGCCACGGCCGGCCCACCGGATTCACATCCAGTGCCAACCCGGTGTCCGGGTCGGCCAGCGCATCGACATGCCCGCGGACCCGAGGGTCGATCCAGGCCGCACCGGCCTGGACGTACTGCGGTTGCGCGGTGAGCCGCTGCACCAGGTCGTATCCCGCGTCCGCGGTCACCGACGCCAGGTCGTCGAGGTTGGGCCACGGCCGCTCGGGGTTGACGTGGTCGGGGGTCAGCGGTGACACGCCACCCCAGTCGTCCACACCGGCACCGATCAGCGCCAGGCATTCCTCGCGCGACACCAGGTTCGGCGGTGCCTGGATCCGCATCTTGGGGCCCAGCACCAGTCGGGTCACCGCGATGGTGGCCAGGAAGTCGTCGATCCCCGCGTCGGGCACCCCGGCCATGGCGGTGTGGTCCTTGGCCCGGAAGTTCTGCACGATGACTTCCTGAACATGCCCGAACGACTTGTGCGACTTACGGATGGCGTGCATCGTCTCGGCACGCTCGAGCAGCGTCTCACCGATACCGACCAGCAGTCCGGTGGTGAACGGTACGGACAACCGGCCGGCGTCGTCCAGCGTGCGCAGCCGGACCTCGGGATCCTTGTCCGGGCTGCCGTAGTGGGCCAGGCCCTTGGTCTCGAAGAGTCGCCGCGACGTCGTCTCCAGCATCATGCCCATCGACGGCGCAACGGGTTTCAGCCGCGACAGCTCGGTCCAGCTCATGACGCCGGGGTTGAGGTGCGGCAGCAGCCCGGTTTCCTCCAGCACCCGGATGGCCATCGCGCGCACGTAATCCAGTGTGGAATCGTAGCCGCGTTCATCGAGCCACTGCTTGGCTTCGGGCCAGCGCGCCTCGGGGCGATCACCGAGGGTGAATAGCGCTTCCTTGCAGCCCAGCTCCGCCCCCTGGCGGGCCACCTCGAGGATCTCGTCGGGCTCCATGAACATGCCCTTGCCCTCGGCGCGCAACTTGCCGGGCACCGTCACGAACGTGCAGTAGTGGCATGTGTCCCGGCACAGGTGGGTCACCGGGATGAAGACCTTGCGGGAGTAACTGACCGGCAACCTGCCGGTGGCGCCGCGGCGTCCGGCGGATTCCAGACCGGCGTCACGCACCCGGGCCGCGCTGGCGCACAGGTCGGCCAGATCCTCGCCGCGCGCGGTCATCGCCAGGGCGGCTTCGTCCACGTTGAGGGCGACGCCGTCGCGGGCGCGGCGAAGTACGCGCCGCAGGGCGGCCGGGTTGGACTTCGGCGGGACCACCGGGCTGGGCAGATCGGAGCCGTGCTGGGGGTTCAGAGCCACTCCCATGTAACCCCGGCGTGGACGCGGATCATCCACGCGTCTCACTATCTGAAACAGATGCGCCTGGCATAGGGGTCACGATAGCCGCCGCCGAGCAGTGCGACACGAACCACGTCCCTTCCCGCTGTCGAATAGGCCTTCTGACGACTGACGGTCCCGTAAGTTGATCCCCGATACTTCTGAATCGGAGGTGCTGGTGCCATGGAATTTTCGGTTCGCTCTAGCCTCACCACAGCGGTTGCCGCCGTGTCGGCCGTGGCCATCGCCGCCGCCCCGTCGGTTGCCGAACCCAGCCCTCACCCGGCCTCCGTTGCGGCGGTCCCGCAGGTGCGGGTCGTCGCGCAACCCGTGCAATTGAGCGCCGCCGCCGCGCCACTGACCACGGCATCGGTGGCCGACCTTCCGAATCTTCTCACCGACTTCGTGCAGCGCATCGTGGTGCCGCCGAGTTCTTCGGCGTCGTTCCCCAGCCCGGAGTTCCCGCCGGTCGTCGTCGGGAATTCGCTGAGCAGCGGCATAAAGAACATCTACAACGCCGTCGAGCCGTGGGTGGAGTGGGGCTTCGAGGTGGCCGCCTACGCCGTGGGCTGGGTTCCCTGGGTGGGCTGGCTCTCCCCGCAGATCATGATCTTCTACTACCTGGGTGAGCGCATCGTCCAGAGCATCACCTTCAACATCGCCGACTGGATCGGCGGGTCGGTGTCCTTCGTGCAGGGCCTGCGCAACGTCGCCGTCGACACCATCAACTCGTTCATCTACTTCGCCAACGACCAGTTGGCGTTCTGGTTGCCGCCACTGCCGCCGATCCCGCCGATCGGTGGCGGTCTGCTGACAACAGCGCAGACCGCTGAGCTGAATCTGGCCGGGGCACGCACCGCCGCGCGAGGCCCGGCGGCCGTCGACACGGCGCTCTCCGGTGAGGTCACCGACGGAGACGGTCCACAAGAGGAGTCCGAGACGCCGCCCGCCGAGCCACCGGCCGAGGAACCCGTACAGACCCCGGGGGACCCGATCGACACCGAACCCGAAGACGTCGAGCCTCAGCAGCCCGTGGAGACACCCGCTGCCGACCTCGACCCCTCCGACGAAGAAGACCTCACGGACGAGGACACCGAGCTGGACGTGGACGTCGAGCAGGACGTGGACGTCGAGGACACGACCGACGCCGACGCCGACGTGGACACCGAGAAGCCGGACACCGTGAAGGACGATCCCGGACCCGATCCGAAAGCCGACAGCGACCCGGACGACAAGACCGACACCAAGCCGGACACCAAGCCCGATACGAAGAACGACGCCAAGCCCAGCCCCAAGAACGACTCCGGCTCAGGCTCCGACCAGTAGCCCTCGGCGATTTGTGCGCAATCTGTAAGGGTGGTGAGCGTTACCGATCGCGCACAGGTCCCGCGGATCGCAGCACCGCGGCGGCGGGCAGCGCCCCCACCGCGATGAGTAGCAGCGCCGCGTAGGCCATCACGCCGACGCCGCCGAACACCAGATCATCGCCGGGGCCGCCGAAGGTCAGCGCGAGCACCGTGATCAACCAGGTCCACAGCGGCAGCGCCGCGATGCGCGTCGACGTGGTCCAGTGCAGGGCCGCCCAGACCAGGGCGGCGTTCAGCGCGCCGCTGATCAGCATGCTGATGGGAAACGGCACCGAGCCCAGCCGGAGTGGCAGCAGAAATGCCGCCGCCAGAGCGGACAACACGCCATCGAGGGCGAGCACAGAAAGAACGACGGGCGGCAGCCAGGCCGGCCCGTCGAGACGCGCGGCTGTCAGGTCGGGATGCTGTCGAGCAGCGCGACCAAGGAGCCGACCACCCACTGAAAGTTGTCGGCGCGGTCCTGTTGATGCTGCAGGTTGGGATCCAAATCCGGGTCCATGTCGCAGACCTTACCGCGTCCGCGTCCCGCTATCGGAGATTCAGCCCTGCCAATAGGTCGGTCTCGATACCGTCGCCGCCTCGCTCCCCTGCGGCCAGCACGAAGTGCTCGACGCCCCACAGCGGCAACGCGATGTTGTTGGACAGCGCCATCGACCGGCCGTCCGGCGCCACCTTGACCTGAGTGGCGTGCGCTCTCAGCGCAGCGGCCTTGGCCGGCAACTGGACCGACGCATCGATGATCGCGTCGACCCGGTCATCGGGGAACGCGAAGGAGAAATCTTCGGGCTTGATCACGATCCAGTCCTGCGGGGGCTCGCCGATATTGCGGAAGCCGTCGATGAACCCGGACGCCGCCAGCACCGCCCAATAGAACTTCGGCACCGCCCAGGCCAGGTCCGCGCAGGCGGCCACAGCAGCGGTGCTGAGCTCGTGCACCCGGACGTGGTCGGGGTGGCCGTAGCCGCCGTTGGGGTCGTAGCCGACGACGACGTGCGGCCGGAACTCCTGGATGACGGCGACCAGTTCGGCGACGGGCTCCTCCAACGGTGCGTCCACGAACCGCTGCCGGTGCCGGGCGGGGGTGCCGGGCATCCCCGAGTCGCGCCAGCGTCCGGCGCCGCCCAGATAGTGCGGTTCCCCCGCGCCGAGCGCGGACAGGGCCGCGGTGAGTTCGGTGACCCGGTACCCGCCGAGTTGGTCGGCGGCGTCGACCGCGAGGCCGGCCCAGCGCTCGCCGATCACCTCGCCCTCCTCGCCCATGGTGCAGGTGACGACCCGAACCTCGGCGCCCTGAGCGGCGTAGTGCGCGATGGTCGCGCCGGTGATCAGCGATTCGTCGTCGGGATGGGCATGGACAAAAAGTAGCCGCGGTGTCTCCACTCCCCTAGGTTTACCGTGTGTCGCCAGCGGACGCGAGGAGCAGGCGTCGAGTACTGGAATTCGGCTGCGCGGTCATCGCGATCGGTCTGCTCGCCGGCGTCGCGGGTATCGCGACGACGCTGCTGCTGCACGGCATCGAGCACCTGACGTATCACTACAGCTTCGGCAGCCTGCTCGACGGCGTCGATGACAGCGGGCACGTCCGTCGTGCCGTCGGCCCGATGATCGGTGGCGCACTGGCCGGGCTGGGCTGGTGGTTGTTGCGCCGGCACGCGGCCGTCCCGAAACTGTCGACCACCATCGCCGCGCACCGGCCGCTGCCCCGGCTGTCGATGGCGATCGACGCCGTCCTGCAGGTCGTCGTCGTCGGAGCCGGTGCCTCGCTGGGCCGCGAGGGGGCACCGCGCCAGTTGGCCGCCGTCTTCGGTGATGCCGCGATGTCCCGGTGGGCGCTGACCGCACGCGACCGGGAGATCCTGCTGTCCTGCGCGGCCGGGGCGGGCCTGGGCGCGGTGTACGGCGTGCCGCTGGGCGGCGCCTTGTTCAGCATCAGCATCCTGCTGCACAGCTGGCATCCGAGGGTGGTCGGCACGGCCCTGATCACCTCGAGTCTCGGCGTCGCGGTCGCGTCTCCGGTCACCCACCTGGAACACTCACTGCACTGGCCGGACGCGAGCCTGTCCTATCTGTTCGCCGGACTGGCGTTGGTCATCGCGCCGCTCGCGGTCGGCGTCGGCATCGCGTTCAACCGGATCACCGCAACGGCGAAAACTCCTGCTGCGTCATGGGTTCTCATTCCCGGGATCGCCGCCGCCGGCTTGCTCACCGGCATCTGCTCCATCTGGTGGCCGGAACTGCCCGGCAACGGCCACAGCATCCTGGTGGTGAGTATCGACAGCGATCTGACCATCACCGCCGCGCTGGCGATTCTTGCGCTCAAACCCGTACTGACGGCACTGTTTCTGCGTGCCGGCGCGGTGGGCGGGCTGCTCACCCCGGCGCTGGCGACCGGCGCCGCGGCGGGATCTGTTGCCGCACTGGCGCTCAACGAGTTCACCGACCTGCATGTCAATGTCGCCGCGGTCGCACTCACCTGCGCTGCGGGGGTGTTGGCGATCACCCAGCGCGCGCCGGCGTTCGCGGCGCTTTTCGTCTGGGAACTCGCGCATCCACCGGTGTGGATGCTCGCGGTGTTCGCGATCGCGGCCTACGCCGCCCACGAGATGTGGCGTCGAACCGTCAGGGCTGCTTGACCCATTGCCCGGCGTCGCCGACGATCCCGACCGGTACCGGACCGGTCAAACTGACCCCGGACACCCGCGGGCCGGCGGCCACGATGGTGGTGTCCTGCAGGATCGGCAGCACCGTCGACAGATTCCACAACCGGGGTTCGACGGCATCGATCACCTTGCCGATCTCCTCGGTGCCGCGCAGGGCCGCATCGATTCTCGGCTGGATGCTGCGGTCACAGATGCCGGTGAGGTTACTCGGGGCCTGCACCAATTCGCCTGTGCTCTCCGGTGTCTCGGGGGCCTCGGCGCCGGTGGTCGTCGGCGTCGGGGCCGGCGGCGCGGACGTGACGGTGCTCGAAGTCTTCGGCGGGGTGGTGGTGGCGGTGACGCTGGGTGCGGGCGTCACGGTGGACACCGGGGTTGCCTCCAGCGCGGGGCACCCGTAGCGCGATGCCAGCGCGGTGGCCAGATCGCCTCCGGCGCTGTGCCATCCGACGACTGCGTCGATCGAATTGTTGACCATGGCGTCGCTGTAGAGGGCCACTGGGTCCAGCGCGGACACCGACGCGGCGATGCCGACATTGCGCAACTGGTCTGCCGCGGTGTTGGCCACAGCTATCGACGTCGGGTCGTTGGCGGCCACACCGAGAACGATCGTCAGGGGCTCACCGTCTTTGGTGATCTGGCCGCGGGCCTCGTCCGGCCCCGGGGTGCCCGGCGTCGTCGTCTCCGGTGTCTCCACCGGCTGCACCTGGTAGCCGGCATCGGCCAGTAGGCCGAGCGCCGCCTCGGTGGTGATGGCCGGCGGTGCGGTCGGCACATAACCGGGATCCGACGGTGTGCGCACCTGCGCCTGCGCCAGGGTCACGGTGTTGTCGGATCCGGCGCCGACGGCGGCCAGCAGATCGACGTCGAGCAGACCGAAAACCGCTCGGCGGACCAGCAGATCGGTCAGGGCGGGCTGCTGGGCGCGCAGCGTCAGTTGCATGACCCGCGGCCCGACGATGCGGTCGGTGCGCACATCCGGGATGGCCGACAGTTGCGCGAACGCCGCCTGCCCGCCGTGCACCTGGGCCACCTGGGTGTCCCCGTTGCGAATCGAATCAGCCAGCGCGGCAGGCGATCCCGCGCGCCGGAACAGGATCTGATCCGGCTTGGCCGGCTCGCCCCAGTAGCGGTCGTTGCGGGCGAGCAGGATCTCGTCGCGCTGTGGATCGATGTTGTCCACCCGGAACTGGCCGCCGGTGACCGGCAGCGCTCGGGCCAGCCCCGCACCGAAACCGCCGGGCACGTCCTTGACGATATGGGCGGGCAGGATGTCGTTGAACAGCTCCCGCCACGCCGGGTAGGGCTGGGAGAAGGTGACGACCGCGGTCTTGCCGCCTTCCACCGACTGCACACCGGTGATGAGGTCATAGCCGGCCGGGTCGACAACTCCCGGGTGGCTGACCATCTGCCGCCACAGGTACCAGTAGTCGTCGGCGCCGATCGGTGCGTTGTCGGTCCAGGCCGCCTCGGGCCGGATCTTGTAGGTGACGGTGAACGGGTTCTCACCGGTCACCTCCGCCGAGACCAGCAAGGTGGGGTCCATCGCCCAGCGCGAGCCGGTCGGCGTCGCCGCATCGGCGATCGGGCGGAACGAACTCGGCAGCACAAGCGAGGAGATCGCGGCATTCACCGGGGACTGATCGGACAGCAGGTGCGGATTGAAGCCGGCGCCGATCGCGTCGATGGCCATGATGATCTGCATGGCCTTGGCCGGCGCGGGCGGCGGCGTCGACACCGTCTCGGTGCTCTGCGGCGCCGGCGGCGGACTCACCGTGCAACCGGCCAGCACCAGCGCCGACAGCACTGCCACGAGCACGAAGAAGCGGTGTCGGGCTGACGGCACGAGATTCAGGGTATCGGGCCGGTCCAAGCTCAGGAGTTCTGCTGCTTGGCGCGCGACTTCGCCCTGGCCCGCAGGCTCGCGGTGAGCTCAAGCTTGCGCACCCGCACGATCTCCGGCGTGACCTCGACGCACTCGTCCTCGGCGCAGAACTCCATGGCCTGCTCCAGGCCGAGCTCCAGCGGGCGGGCCAGCGTCTCGAAGACGTCCGCGGTCGAGGACCGCATGTTGGTCAGCTTCTTTTCCTTGGTGGCGTTGATGTCGAGGTCCTCGGCACGCGGGTTGATGCCCACGACCTGACCCTCGTAGGTGTCCTGGCCCGGCTCGACGAAGAACTGTCCGCGATCAGCGAGCTGAGTCATGGCGAACGGCGTGATCTTGCCGGTGCGGTCGGAGACCAGCGAGCCGGTGTGACGGGCCCGGATCTCGCCGGCCCAGGGACGGTAGCCCTCGAACACCGCGTTGGCGATGCCGGTACCGCGGGTGATCGTCAAGAAGTCGGTGCGGAACCCGATCAGGCCACGGCTGGGCACGATGAAGTCCATCCGGACCCATCCGGCGGCATGGTTGGTCATGTCTTCCATGCGGCCCTTACGGGCGGCCATCAGCTGGGTGATGGCGCCGACGAACTCCTCCGGGGTGTCGATGGTCATCGCCTCGAACGGCTCGTGCAGCTTGCCGTCGATGGTCTGGGTGACCACCTGCGGCTTGCCGACGGTCAGCTCGAAGCCTTCGCGGCGCATCTGCTCGACCAGGATGGCCAGCGCGAGCTCACCACGGCCCTGCACCTCCCAGGCGTCCGGACGGCCGATGTCGACGACCTTGATCGAGACGTTGCCGACGAGTTCGGCGTCCAACCGGCTCTTCACCATGCGCGCGGTCAGCTTGTGCCCGGACACCTTGCCGGCCAGCGGCGAGGTGTTGGTGCCGATGGTGACCGAGATCGCGGGCTCGTCGACGGTGATGCGCGGCAGCGCGTGTGCGTGCTCGATGTCGGCCAGCGTGTCGCCGATCATGATCTCGGGCATACCGGCCACCGCGACGATGTCGCCGGCGATCGCCTCATCGGTCGGGGTCCGCTCGACGCCGACGGTGACGAGCAGTTCGGTGATCTTGGCGTTGGTGATGACCGGATGGCCGTCCACCTCGCGCATCCAGGCCACCTGCTGGCCCTTCTTCAGCTTGCCCTTGTAGATGYGGACCAGTGCGAGACGACCCAGAAACGCCGATGCGTCCAGGTTGGTCACCAGCGCCTGCAGCGGGGCCTCCGGATCGCCCTGCGGCGGCGGGATGTGCTCCATCAGCACATCGAAAAGCGGGTCGAGGTTCTCACCGTCGGGGTTTTCGCCGTTGGCGGGCTCGGTGGTGCTGGCGATGCCCGCGCGTCCCGAGGCGTACAACACCGGCAGACCGAGAGCGAACTCGGCGGCCGTCTGCGCCTCGGCGTCGAGGTCAGAGGCGACATCGAGCAGCAGGTCGTGGCTCTCGGAGACGACCTCGGCGATCCGTGCGTCCGGGCGATCGGTCTTGTTGACCACCACGATCACCGGCAGGTGCGCGGCCAGCGCCTTGCGCAGTACGAAACGGGTCTGCGGCAGCGGGCCCTCGGATGCGTCGACCAGCAGCACGACACCATCGACCATGGACAGGCCGCGCTCCACCTCGCCACCGAAGTCGGCGTGGCCCGGGGTGTCGATGACGTTGATGACCGTCATGGATCCGTCGGGGTTCTGGCGATGCACCGCGGTGTTCTTGGCCAGGATGGTGATGCCCTTTTCCTTCTCCAGGTCACCGGAGTCCATCAGGCGTTCGATGGCATCATCACCGCGGTGCGACAACGCACCGGATTGCCGCAGCATTGCATCGACCAGGGTTGTCTTACCGTGATCGACGTGCGCGACGATGGCTACGTTGCGAAAGTTCGGGCGAGAATCCACGTAGGGCATTGTCGCAGTGCGAGTACCCGATCACGAAAACGAGTGAATCCAGCGGAAGGCGTGAGTGAAGAAGCTGCTGTCGGCCAAGCCGAAGAAGAAGTGTTGCCGCAGCAAGCCGCGCTGCAAGAAGTGCCCGCTGGTATTGCACAAGGTGCAGAAGGCCGCGCACAACGGAATGCGCGGYAAGGACCTGGAGAAGGTGTACAAGCTCGCCCGAAAGACGTAATGAGCTGGGTTGATACCTGTTCCTGACGCCGCGGCGAGCGTACGGTTGAGATACCCGCCGGGCGTGGTTGGAGGTATCGGTCATGACGGTTTACGAAGTGCTCACCGTGACGGTGATCGTGGTGCTGGCGCTCGCGGCAACAGCGGCGATCTATCTCGGTTTACTCAACTGGCTGGGCGCCGCGTACGTCGTCCGGTGTGCCGCATGTCACCATCTGACGCTGTCGTCGGCCAGGGACCCGCAGGCTTCCTGCCCGCATTGCCGGCATCCGGCGCTGCTGCACCCGATCTATACGGCGGGCCACCGCGGCCAGCCGGTACGCGTGGTCGGCGACCGACTCCGCTACTAGTGCGATTTGTGGAGTTCTCGTAGGACTCTTTCCGACGAGAACGCCACAAACCGGCCGCCGAAAATCTTCGGAAACTCTCAGCTTCCTTCAATTAACTTGTACGTCAATACTTTTCGTTGCCTCTCCGCCGGCCGCGACGCCGCCAAAGCGCTTGCGTAAGAAATCAATTGGTAACGTTCGGCACTGCTGCGCGATGTACCGAGCGACCAGAGCGGTCCGCTGTGACGAAGGGTTTGTGCCGATGCCTGTGACCTCCCGGAACCACTCCCCAGGTCGCTGCGCTCCTGCCCGCCGGAGCCTTGTGCGTATCGCCACCAAGCTGACCGTCCTCGGCATCGGCGCCGCCGCCGTCGCCGCGGCCTATGTGACCGTCGGCGTGGCGACCGCGAGCGCCGAGGTCACCGAGGTCGCCCCGCGGCCCAACGTGAGCAGCCGGCAGGCCGTCCTCGTCGACAAGAACGCCCTTCGGCGGTCGGGTCAGGGCGTGGCCCGCGGCGCGGGCGCCGAGAACCGGCGCGCCGGCAGCGGCGGCGTCATGGCCCAGGGCGAGATCCGCGACAGCGTGATCGCGGTGCCCGGCACCTCATCGGCCCCGTTCGGGGTCCGGGCCAACGGCGAGTTCCGACAGGGCGCACCCATCGGCAGTTGGTGACCGTCCACCTCAGACCCGCAATGCCGCGGCCAGATCCGGTAACCAGCCCCGGTCGGCAGGCACCCAGGACAGGTCGTCCAACTCGGCGACGCGCACCCAGCGCAACGCGTGATGGTCATGCGGCAGTGGACTGCCCGACGCGCAGGTGACGAGGTAGGCGCGCAAGGTCATCTCGTTCGCCAGTGCCACGTCGGCTCCCAGGCGGGCGCCCACGGTGACCTCGATGCCGAGTTCTTCCCGGAGTTCACGTACCAGCCCGTCGGCGTCGCTCTCTCCGTCGGCGACCTTGCCACCTGGCAACTCCCACAGACCGGCCAGCTCGGGCGGTCTTTTTCGCTGCGCGACCAGCAACGCACCCTGTGAAATGAGTGCTCCCGCAACGACGATCCGCCCAGCCATCGCGGTTGACGGTATACCGTCGAGAACATGGCTGTGTTAACCAACGACCAAGTCGACGCCRCACTGCCCGATCTGAACGGCTGGGAACGGGCCGACGGCGCGCTGCGCCGCTCGATCGAGTTCCCGGCGTTTTTGGAGGGGGTCGACGCCGTCGGCCGCGTCGCCGAGTTGGCCGAGCAGAAGGATCATCACCCCGATATCGACATTCGTTGGCGGACCGTGACTTTCGCTCTCGTCACGCATTCCGCCGGCGGTATCACCGAGCAGGATCTGGAGATGGCGAAGGCCATCGATCAGTTGCTCGGCACGTAGCGAGCCATCCCAAGGTGGCCAGGGTGGCCACCGGATACACCATGCCCGCCCAGGCAAGGTGCCACGGGCGTTCGATCTCCCAGATGGTCGGCTGCGCGAAGCTCAGCAGCCACGGCACCCCGACCAGGGTCAGCGCCAGCCACCCCCAGCCCAGGACGCGGGCGCCGAGGCGTTCTCGCACCGGCCCGTGCAGCAGCCAGATCATCAACGGGATCAGCCACACCCAGTGATGCGTCCACGAGATCGGTGAGAGCAGCAGCCCGAACAACTGGACCGTGACGATGCCCCCGAGCCGGTCCGCGGTGCCGATGGCCCGCCACGCCAGCAGCGCCAGCACCGCGGTCAGCACCAACGCGGCGATCACGATGGGGCCGTACCCCGCGTCATGGCCGAGGATCCGCGAGATGGCGCCGCGCCAGGACTGGTTGAACGAGGTGCCGATGGGACCAACGCGGCGCGCGTCGCCCAGCAGATCGGTGAAGTAGTAGCGGGCCTGGTCGCCGACCACCAGTGCCGACACGCCGACGGTGGCCAGGAAGACCACGGCGGAGAACACCGCCACACCCCACCGACGCACACCGACGAAGTACAGACCCGCGACGGCCGGGGTGAGTTTGACGCCGGCGGCCAACCCGACCAGTAGCCCCGACAACCACCATCGGCTACTCTGCACCGCCCACAGCACCGCGAGCACCAGCAGCACGTTGATCTGGCCGTAGTCGAAGGTACTGCGCAGCGGCTCGGTCCAGATGCCGACCGCGGTCCACAGCATCGCCGGACGCAGATCGGTGAGCCCGAGCAGGCGCAGGCTGATCCGCACCACGCCGTACAGCGCGGCGAAGATGCCGAGCTGCCAGATGAGGGCCACCACGCCGAACGGCAGCAGGCTCAGCGGGTAGAACACCACCGCCGCGAACGGCGGGTAGGTGAACGGCAGCGGGAAGTCCGGCGTCTGCTCGGCGTAGACGTAGTCGTAGAGCGCGCCGGGATGCTCCAGGGTGTCCGCGCCGCCGACGTAGACGTGCAGGTCGACGAAGTTGGCGCCGTTGGGGACCAGGTAGGTCCAGGCGAGCCGCGCGGCGATGCTGACCACCATCAACAGCGGCGCCCAGCGATACAGCTGTGCCGTCGGACCGGTGTCGCGAATGGTGTCTACGGGTCCGACTCTAACGACCGGCGGGGCGCTCGCCCTTCCGGTCACCATCGGCGCACACCTCCGTAACGGTTGGATAAATGCCACTCTTGTCACTTGAGTAACACCAGTAACTCCGTACCTTCGGTCTGAGACGTGCCGTCAACGAAATGGGGAGACTCGTGTCACCAATCAGAAAAGCGTTTGCCGCCAGCGTGATTGCCGGAGCAGGCGCCGTCGCCACCGCCCTGATGCTCAGCCCGAGCGCTGCTGCCGAGCCGGCTCCGCCGGCGCCGCCCGCACCCGCGCCCGCCATGCCGAACATCCCGTTCATGAACCAGCTCGCCGGCCTGCCGGCCGCCGCGCCGGGACTCATCCAGGGACTCGCCTCGGCGTTCACCGGTGGCGGTGGACAGTCGACCCTTCCGGTCGATCCGATCACCCCGTCCGCTCCGCCGGTCGCCAGCGCCTCGCTGAACCTGCCGCAGGCGCCGGGCGTGGCCACCGCGCTGCCCGCCGCGGCGGCTGCCGCACCGGCCGTGGCCGGTGTGCAGAACATCGTCCCGGAGGGCCTGGCATCGCTGATCCCGGCCGGCACCCCGCTCGCGGGTCTGCTGCCGCAGACCGGTGCTGCTGCCCCGGCCGCGGCGCCGGGCATCCCGGCAGCACCAGGCATGCCTGCCGCGTCGCCTGCCGACGCGGCAGCCCAGTCACTGGTGCCGATGTTCCTGCCGGTCTCCGCGCTGCCCTGATCGCCGGCCGTACCCGTCACCGAACAACTCACCAGGGGGAAGTCATGCCATCGATCCGGACAATGTTGACCAGCACCACGGCCTGTGCGCTCGTGGCACTGGGCAGCGGAGTCGCGATCCCTGCCCATGCCGAACCGGCAGCGCCGATGCCGCTGCCGATCAACGGTTTGCAGGCACCGGGGCTCCCGGCGATGGAGACTCTCGGCCCGGCCATCCAGCAGGCTGCTGCTGATCCGGGCAATGCCGCATCGATGCTCATGGCCGCTGCCGCCGCGTTCGCCGGAAACGCGGCGGCGCCGTCCGATTCGCTGAATGTCGCGTCCGCGGTGAACCAGTTCGTGTCCGAGCCGCAGGCACATGTGCCTGCGGCCGGCGCGGGCGTGGAGGCGCATCTGCCCGCAGGTGTGGACCCGGCCTATTCCGTCGGTCCCGTGCCCATGGCGGTGCCCACCGCACCCGAGGCCGTCGTCCCGCCGGTCGACGCGCCGGCAMCGGCCCCCGAAGCCGTTCCCGCCCCGGCTCCCGCTCCCGAGGCCGCGTCGCTGGCAGTGCCCGCCCCGGAGGCAGCACCCGCACCGGGTCCCGCGCCGGCGCCCGCCCCCGGCACGATGCCGGACTTCGGTCCCGACGCGCCGACCACCCAGGACTTCATGTACCCGTCGATCAGCAATGGCTGCGGCGTCGACGGGGGCAATGTGCTGGCCACGGCGATCTCGGTTGCCGGCCCCGCGAAGATCCCCGCGCCCGGCCCGGTCGCCGGCCAGACGGCCTACGTGTTCACCGCGGTCGGTACCCCCGGCCCCGCGGCCGAGCAGAAGCTGCCGCTGAACGTGACATGGGTGAACCTGACCACCGGCAAGTCCGGTACCGCGACGCTCAAGCCGCAGGCGGACATCAACCCCGCCGGACCGACCACGCTGACCGCCATCGCCGAAACCGGTTCGGGCAGCATCATGTCGACGATCTTCGGTCAGGTCAGCACGACCGAGAAGCAGTGCCAGTTCATGCCCACCATCGGTTCGACGGTGGTGCCGTAACGGGCGTCTCGATCAACGCGAGCGTGCACTCAGATCGTGATTCTGCTCAGATTCGCGATCTGAGTGCACCGTCGCGACGGTGCGCTAGTACGCCATGAAGAGGATCATCTCGCGGTCGTATTCACGGCCGGGATGAGACTCCGAAAGGTGGGTCTGCGCCTTTTCGACGAGATCGTCTTCGCTCTCACCTTGAATCGCCTCGCCGCACGGGCAGTTCAGATGTGTCTTAGCCATATGTCCACAATCGCATACGCATGATGGTGAGCATGGACATCTACCACGTTATGCGCACAACTGGGGCGGTCCGTGTCTTCACCGGCGAACCGTTGCCCGACGAAACGCTGACCCGGATTCTCGACAACGCCCGGTTCGCACCGAGCGGCGGGAACCGGCAGGGCACCCATATCGTGGTGGTTCGCGATCCCGCCACCAAGGAGGCTCTCGCCGAACTCACCGACACCGGGTTCCGACGCTATATCGCCCAGCAACGCAACGGGGAGAGCCCCTGGAACCCGCTGCACCCCATGGGTGTGTCGGCCGAGGACCTGGCGGCGGTGCGCGTCCCGCGCGCGGCCCAATTGCTGGACGCCGATGTGGCGCTGGTGATCTGCGTCGATCTCGGAGTGGTGGCGGCCTTCGATCAGGACCTCGATCGCATCGGCCTGGTGGCGGGGGCGTCGGTCTACCCGCTGGTGTGGAACATCCTGCTCGCCGCCCGCAACGAGGGCTTCGGTGGCGTGCTCACCACGATGGTGGTGCCCGAGGAGCCCACGGTGAAAGAACTGCTCGGTATCCCCGCGGACTACGCGATCGCCGCGGTGGTGCCGCTGGGCAAGCCGGTCAAGCAGTTCACCAAGCTGACCCGCAAACCGGTTTCGGAGTTCGTCACCCGGGAGCGGTTCGACGGGCCCGCGTTCTAGGCTTTCGCAGCCTTGGCGGTGCCGATGGCTCAGGCCTGCTTCGCAGCCTTCGCGGCCGCTTTCATCTTCTTCTTGTAGGCCCGAACCTCCTGCAGCGATCCGAGGTCGACGACATCGGCCACCGACATGTGCGTGCCGGCCTTGCCGTAGTCCCCCGCCGCGGTGCGCCAACCCTTGGGCGTCACCCCGTACTGCTTGCCCAGCAGCGCGAGGAAGATCTTGGCCTTCTGCTCGCCGAATCCCGGCAGCCGCTTGAGCCGTCGCAGCACCTCGGCGCCATCGGGCTCGCCGCCGGTCCACAGAGCGGTGACGTCACCGTCGTAGTCGTCGACGATCGCCTGGGCCAGCGCCTGCACCCGCTTGGACATCGACCCCGGGAAGCGGTGAATGGCAGGGGTTTCAGAACACAGCGCGATGAACTCGTCGGGGTTGTAGTCGGCGATCTGGCGGGCGTCGACCGCGCCGATACGGTCGGCGATCTTCTTCGGCCCGGCGAATGCCGTCTCCATCGGGATCTGCTGATCGAGCAGCATCCCGACCAACAGTGCGAAGGGATTGGCCTCGAGCAGGGCGTCGGCCGCGGGTTCCTGGACAAGCTGAAGTTTTCCCACGTCACCAGTTTAAGGTGACTTCAAGATCGCGGATGCGTCGCAGCGGTATCCCTG
>NZ_JBFUKN010000108.1:0-20095 GCF_056400845.1 Mycobacterium sp. P4_H6
GAGCAATCGCCTGCCCCCTGCGGGTGGGATGGGTAGCGTGGCGGCATGAAGCTGATCTCCCCGACCGATGCGCTGTTCCTCGTCGGCGAGTCACGAGAACATCCGATGCATGTCGGTGGTCTCCAGCTGTTCGAGCCCCCGGCCGACGCCGGCCCCGACTTCGTCGGGGACCTCTACCGGACGATCGCCGACTGTGACGACTTCCAGCCCACCTTCCGCAAACATCCGGCCAGCCTCTTCGGTGGAATCTCCAATGTCGCTTGGACTTTGGACAGCGAGGTCGATGTCGACTATCACCTGCGCCGTTCCGGGTTGCCACGCCCCGGGCGGGTCCGCGAGTTACTGGAGTTGACCTCACGGATGCACGGCACTCTGCTCGACAGGCACCGGCCGCTGTGGGAGGCCTATTTCGTCGAGGGCCTCAGCGACGGGCGCTTCGCGGTGTACACCAAGATCCACCACTCCCTCATCGACGGGGTGTCCGCCCAACGGCTGATGATTCGCACGCTGGCGTCCGATCCGGACGACCGCGAGGTCCGGGTGCCCTGGACGCTGCAGTCCAAGAAGCGGGCCGTGACGTCCACCAGTGAGCGTTCCTCCTTGGTGGGTACGCTCACCGGAGCCGCCGGCGCAGTGGCCGGCATTGCCCCCTCGACGATCGCCTTCGCCCGTACGGCACTCTTCGAGCAACAGCTGACTTTGCCCTTCAGAGCACCCAAGACCATGTTCAACGTGCCCATCGGCGGCGCCCGCCGGTGCGCGGCACAGTCCTGGAAGCTCACCCGGCTCCGCGCGGTCAAGGAGGCCGCGCCTGGCTCGACCGTCAACGACGTGGTGCTCGCGATGTGCGCGGGAGCGCTGCGCGCCTACCTCGACGAGCAACACGCGCTTCCCGAAACGCCATTGGTGGCAATGGTTCCGGTGAGCCTGCGCGGTGAGCACGAGCAGGACGCCGGTGGCAACATGGTCGGCACGATCCTGTGCAACCTGGCCACCGATGTCGTCGATCCGATGAAACGGTTGGAGACCATCAGCGCTTCGATGCGGGACAACAAGCAGGTTTTCAGCGAGCTACCGCGAACCCAGGCGCTGGCACTGTCGGGCTTCCTGGTCGCCGGGCTGGGGCTCAGCCTGGTACCCGGATTCGTGTCCTCGGCACCGCCGCCGTTCAACATCGTCATCTCCAATGTGCCCGGCGCGCGGGAACCGATGTACTGGAACGGCGCCCGACTGGACGGCAACTACCCGCTGTCGATCGCCCTCGATGGGCAGGCACTGAACATCACCCTCACCAACAACGCCGACAACCTGGACTTCGGTTTGGTCGGGTGCCGGCGCAGCGTGCCGCATCTGCAGAGGTTGCTGACTCACCTGGAGGATTCGCTGTCCGCGCTGGAGCAGGCCGCCGGACTCTGACTCACCGCGGCGGGTCAGAAAGAGGCTCGCGCGCTGCGCTTTTGAGCCGCGGCTCGACAGTTTGCCCCGCTGCAGTCACAGGACGGGCACCGCTTCATATCGGATCGGTGTCGGCCAAAATTGGCGGTTTGCGCAATTTCAAGATCGCGATAAGTTCCCCTCGTCGTCAGTCGCAGGGAGACCGGGAAATCTATGCCACGCACCACAAATCGGCTCGCGCTGACATCGTTCGCAACGGCAGGTCTGTACTGCGGCGTACTCGCTCTGAGCCCGGCGGCGTTTGCTGAGCCCAGCCCCGGGGTGCCATGCCTGGAGATGGTCTCCGACCTCGCCGCCTCACCGGAGATCATCCCGCAGTCTCTGCAAGGTGGCGCTGCGGCATTGAACGAGGCCTTCGCGCCTCCACCACCCCCGCCCCCCACGGCGCCCGTGGAGACTGCGGCACCACTGATCGAAGCTGCCGCCGTCCCTGCTCCCCCGGTTGAGATCGCGGCCCCGCCACCGCCGGCACCACCGCCGGTACCCGCCGCGATCGAGGCCGCACCTCCTGCGCCCGCCGCGATGTCGGTACTCGAACGCGCCACCGCCGGACCACCCGTGGCCCCGATGGCCGCCCCGGTGCCTGCCGCCATTCCTGCGGCGGTGCCTCTCGCGGCCCCGGCCGTACCAGTGGTGACCCCGCCGCTACCCGTCGGTGTTCCGCCGGTCCCGGTGGCCGTCCCGGCGGGCATTCCGATGGCAGCACCGGCCGCGCCGGTCGCCGCTCCGCTGATCGAGGCCGCAGCGGTCAATCCGGTGGAGGCCGGCCCGCCGATCGCCGCTGCTCCCCCGCCACCGCCACTGGCGGCAGCACCGCCGCCCCCGCCGGTCGAGGCTGCGCCACCCCCGCCTGCCCCGGTCGAGATGGTGCCGCCCCCGGCGCCGGTCGAGGCCTCACCGCCGCTGGAAACCGCACCGCCAGTCGACATCGTGCCGCCCGCACCGGTTGACGTTCCGCCACCACCACCGGCAGACGTGGCACTCGTCGAGGCCGCGGCACCCGTTGCCGCCGCTGCGCCGATCGAGGCCGCGGTCGCGCCGCCCGTCGGTGTCGGGGCACCCGCCGCCGCGCTGGCCGCCGAAACGGCGGGCAATGTTCTCCCGATGCTCGCCTCGGCTCCGGCCGTGCTGGCGGCTACCCCGCCCCCTCCACTGGCCCTGCCGACGGTGCCCGGTCTGCCGGTGACGCTGCCCAGCGAGATCTCGCTGCCGACCGACCTGGTGTGCGAGGGCACCGCCTGGTCGGCCACGGACGCTGGGGATCAGCCCGGCGCTCCGGCAGCACGGCCGGCGGGCACGCCGCAAGAAGGCCGCGCCGACTGGTGATCAGCGGCCGAAAGACATTACCGCTGAGGGTGATTCATCAGCGTGCGTCGACGCCGGGAGCGCGTACCACCACCGGCACCGCCGGGAAGTAGATGGCCATCTCGGAACGTGACTTGCGGAGCGCAGCGGTGCCGTAGCCCTTCTTTCGCAGGTCGGGGCGGATCCAGATACGCACCTCGACCTCATGGCCGACGAGTTCGCCCAGCACCAGGCCGACTTTCTCCTCGCCCTCCAGCGCCACGAACCAGGCGGCCTCTTCGGCGTCCAAACGACCCAGCGCGGAGGTGATCTCGTCATCCAGGCTGCCGGCCGGGCTGCCCGTGCCGTCGCCGGCGGTGTGCAGTTCGTCCACCCGGGCGGCGAAGATGTCGCGGTCGACGTCCCCCGAGAAGGCCCGCAGCACCAGCGTTTCCGCCGAGGAGGCCGGGCGCTCGTTGAGGGTGAAGGTGAGCTGGCTGTTGAGGTCCTCCAGTTCGGCCGCGATGCCCCGGCGGGAGTCCTTCGTCAGCTGCTGGAACGACAGGCCGAAGACCGCCTCGCTGCCCAGGTGGGTGGTGCCGAGCAGTTCGGCGATCGCCGTGACGGCCGCATCCCGGTCGGTGGCGTCGACGATGATGTCGAGCACCTCATGCCGGCGGTCGAGCGCCTTCAGCAGAGCTTCGGCGATTTCACGGCGGGCGGCGGCACGATCCAGATCGGTCATGCCGCCAAGCCTAGATCAACCGCCGCCCGGTCCGCCGGGATCCACCCCGGCACCCTCGATCAGACCTGGGCGAACCGCTTTTGGTCGTAGAGCCGGGCCCACTCCGCGCGCGGACGGATCGAGGTGTCGACATCGGTGGCGGTCGCCCGCAGCGCGCCGACGGTCGCCTTCTCCTTGGGGGTGAGCTTGAACGGATCCCAGCCGAAGAACTTGCAGGAGTTCTCCCAGGTGATCTTGTTGATGTCGGAATCGTCGGCGCCTGCCGCGTTCAACTCGGCCAGCACCTGCTCGGGGGCGTCGGGCCAGAAGCAGTCCGAGTGCGGGTAGTCGCACTCCCAGGCGATGATGTCGATGCCGATCTCGTGGCGCAGCTTCAGCGAGGTCTTGTCGGTGACATAGCAGGCCAACGAGTGCTCACGGAACACATCGCTGGGCATCTTGTCGCCGAAGTCGCGACGCAACCACTTCTGGTTTGTGTAGTGCCGGTCGCTGCGGTCCAGGTAGAACGGGATCCAGCCGATACCGCCCTCCGAGAACGCGAACTTCAGGTCCGGGTAGTTGCGCATCGCCGGTCCCCACAACAGATCCTGGGCGCACATCGCCGAGACCTGGGTGGCCAGGATGATCAGGTTGTCGATGGGCGCGTTCGGCGCCATGCTGATCGCCCCGAAACCGGTGCCGATGTGCAGACACATCACCACCTGCTCATCGGACAGCGTCTGGAACACCGGGCCCCAGTACTCCTCGTCGTGGTAGCTCGGAAGTCCTTCCAGGTGCGGGAGTTCCGGCATCGTGACCGCGCGGCAGCCCTTGGCGGCGACCCGTTTGATCTCCTTGACCATGGCCTCGGGATTCCAGGTGGGCAGCACCGCGATCGGGATGAAGCGGTCCGGGTAGGAGCCGGCCCACTCGTCGATGTGCCAGTCGTTGTAGGCCGACACCATCACCAGGGTGACGTCCTCGCGGTGCATGTTGAGATGGCGGGCGGAGAACCCGGTGAACGTCGGGAAGCACATCGAGGCCAGGATGCCGTTGCGGCTCATGTCCCGGACGCGCTCGTGCACGTCGTACACGCCCGGCCGCATCTCGGCGAACCCGGCCGGGTCACGGCCCCATTCCTCGGCGGGCCAGGACACCACGGCGTTGAGTCCGCTGACCCCCTGCGGCCTGCCCTGGTACATCCACTGATCGACGCCCTTGTCGTCGGTCACGACGATCGGGGCCTCGGATTTGTACTTGGCCGGCACGTGGTTCAGGAACATGTCGGGCGGCTCCACGACATGGTCGTCGATGCTCACCAGGATCAGGTCGTCAGTCTGCATACCTAACTAGTACCCTCGGATTCCGTGACCGTCTCTGCGCTATCGGACAGAGGTTTGACCTTTTCGGCCAACCTGGACCAACCCGGTCGGCCGGTCATCGAGTTGCGTCGCGGCGGCCACGCGCCCGCGGGCAGCTACCTCTACGAGGGTGACGGGCTGATCACCGGCTGGCACTCCCACGAGGTGCATCAGATCGAGTACGCGCTGCAGGGTGTCGTCGAGGTGGAGACCGACGCGGGCCACTACCTGCTGCCACCCCAGCAGGCGGCCTGGATCCCGGCCGGGCTGGAACACCAGGCGGTGATGAACCCGGACGTCAAGACCGTCGCGGTGATGTTCGACGCGCAGATGATCCCCGACACCGGTGACCGCGCCCGGATAATCGCGGTGTCACCGCTGATCCGGGAGATGATGATCTACGCCCTGCGCTGGCCCATCGACCGCGACGGCAGTGACCAGGTGTCCGACGGCTTCTTCGGCACGCTGGCCTATCTGGTCACCGAGGCGCTCGATCACGAGGCGCCGCTGAGTCTGCCGACATCGGACCATCCGATCGTCGCGGCAGCGCTGGCCTACACCAAGAACAACCTCGCATCGGTGACCGCCGACGATGTCAGTCGCGCTGTGGCGGTTTCGGAACGGACACTGCGCCGGTTGTTCTCCGACACCCTCGGGCTGTCGTGGCGGACCTATCTGCTGCACGCCCGGATGCTGCGCGCGATGGCACTGCTGGCCGCGCCCGGCCAGTCGGTGCAGGCCACCTCGTCGGCGGTGGGTTTCGACAGCCTCAGCTCGTTCACCCGCAGCTTCGCCCAGTTCTGCGGCGAGACGCCGTCCGCATATCGCAAAAGGGTTGCCGGCGAGAAGGATTGACTCTGCTACGGCTTGCGGAACAAGCCGTCGCGCAGCAGTTCGTTCACCGCCGCCTGCCAGCGCTGCAGTTGCTCCGGCGCGGTGAACGGCGCCGCCAGGTTCCGCTCGATGTGGCCGCGCATGCTGACCGCGCCGAGCGGCAGGATCAGGGCGTTGATGACCGCCCACGGCAGGTCGATATCGGGGCGGGTCTCCCCGCGTTCGGCGCGCTGCTGCCAGCGCAGCATGCCGACCTCATACAGCTTGTCGAAGATCGTGGCGCCCAACTCGCTGCCGTCGACCAGGGCCCGGCCCAGATAGGCCGCCACGTCGGGATGCTCGGCGAACACCTTGTTCACCCGGCTACCGACCTCGGAGACCGAATCGGCGGCGACGTCGGGGATGGGCTGCGCCATCGGGGTGATCACCACCTCGACCACGAACTCGTCGACGGCCTTGATCAGTCCGGCCTTGGTGGAGAAGTGATGTTGCACGAGCCCGAGTGACACCCCGGCGGCAGCAGCAACCCCGCGCAACGTCGTGGCGGCGGTTCCGTGCGCCGCGAAACTCTGCAGTGCCGCGGCCCGGATCTTCTCGATGCTGCGTGGCACCTCAACGCCCGTCCCGCCGGCCTCAGATCTCACAATTGCCACCGTAGTCAATGTCACTCCACCACGGCTGGCCGATACGTCTGTATCGTAAGTACGATACAACCGTATGGTCCTGCAAACGATCAGTCGAGACGGAAGGGATGGTGGGGGGACGTGTATCCGATAGCGATCGAAGACGGAGTGTGGACGGCACCGTGCACACAGAATCCCGACCGGTGGACGACGACGGCGGACGAAGGGGCGAAGGCCTTGTGCCGTGCGTGTCCGCGCCGCTGGCAATGCGCGAAGGAGGCCTGCGTGACTCCGGGGGCGGAGGGTCTGTGGGCCGGCATCATGCTGCCACCGGCGGGACGTAGCCGGCAGTTCGCGCTCAAACAGTTGCGGTCGCTGGCCGAGCGCAACGCGGGCGCGGCCCGGCGCTGATCACCCCGGACCCGGGTCGGCGACCTACCGCGGCGGCGCACCCGAACAGTCGGGATCTACCTGCACCGCATACGAGGTGATGGCACTGATCCGGGTTCCGGTGAACTCGAAGATGTCGCATCCGGCAACGGCCGTGACGCCATTGGGCCCGCTGTAGCGGGCCACGGTGTCCACCGCGACCACATCGCCCTGAGCCGCGACCACACAGCGCTGCATGCTGGTCTCGGTGTCGGCCAGGCTCTCGCGGGTCTCACTGCAGGTGCGGATCACGGCGTCGGAACCCTCAAGCACCATGTAGCCCACGATCGTCCACCGGACGTCCCTGGCCAGATGCGGCAGCGACTCCTCGAAACGATGCGTGGAGAACGCCAGCGCGATGGCGCCGTGGTCGACCGGATCGTCCATGGGGTCCTCCTCGATCGCATGGCTGACAACGAAACTAGCGTGCGCTCGACCATTCCATGGCGACCCGGGTACGCGTGGCAAAGGGCACGATATTGCGCGCCTGTAATCCATGACACACTTTGCGGATGGTTCCTCCGATTGCTCGCCCCAAGCTAGAGGGCAACGTCGCCGTCAGCGCTGACCGGCAACTCGGGTTCGCCGAGTTCGGTGATCCCCAGGGCCGGGCGATCTTCTGGTTGCACGGCACCCCCGGGGCGCGCCGGCAGATACCCGCGGAGGCACGGGCCTACGCCGAGCTGGAGAAGATCCGGCTCATCGGCGTGGACCGTCCCGGAATCGGATCCTCGACAGCGCACCAGTATCCCAACGTGCTGGCTTTCGCCGAGGATCTGCGCACCATCGCCGACACGCTCGGCATCGACAACTTCGCCGTCATCGGGCTCTCCGGCGGTGGGCCGTACACGCTGGCCGCCGCGGCCGCCATGCCCGACCGGGTGGTGGCCGCCGGTGTGCTCGGTGGCGTGGCCCCCTACGTCGGGCCGGACGGCATCGCCAGTGGCCTGATGAACCTCGGCTCGACGGTGGCGCCGGTGCTCGAGCTGGCCGGTGCCCCCATCCGGCTGGCAGCCGCCACGCTGATCAAGCTCATCGCGCCGGTCGGTTCACCGGCGCTGGAGATCTACGCCAGGATCTCCCCGGAGGGCGACCGCCGGCTGCTGGCACGCCCGGAGTTCAAGGCGATGTTCCTCGACGACCTGCTCAACGGCGGCCGCAAACAACTCGCGGCCCCGTTCTACGACATCGTCGACTTCGTCCGCGACTGGGGATTCCGCCTCGATGAGGTCAAGGTGCCGGTGCACTGGTGGCACGGCGACAAGGACCACATCGTGCCGTTCGCGCACGGCGCGCACGTGGTGTCGCGGCTGCCGGAAGCCGAGATGACGGTGCTGCCCGGCGAGAGCCACCTCGGGGGGCTCGGCTGCGCCGAGGAGATCCTCCGTACGATGCTTGACATCTGGGATCGCGACGGCCGCGGCTCCCGCTGAAAGGAGTTCGGCACGTGGAACTTTCGGGAACCGGAATCTGGAGCTCACACCTGCGGTACGGCGACGCCGGGCAGGCCGCCGAGGCCGCGGCCGAACTGGAGGAGCTCGGCTACACCGCCCTCTGGATCCCCGATGTCGGCGGACCGGTGCTCGACTCGGTCGAGAACCTGCTGACCGCCACCAAGACGGTCACCATCGCCACCGGCATCCTCAACCTCTGGATGCACGAGCCCGCCGAGGTGGCCGCCGCACATGCCCGGCTGTCGTCGGCGCACGGACGCCGGTTCCTGTTGGGCATCGGTGTCAGCCACGCGCCGCTGATCGATTCGAAGTCGCCGGGTACCTACCGCAAGCCGCTGGCCGCCACCGCGGCCTTCCTGGACGGGCTGGACAACGCCGAGCAGCCGGTGGCCGCCGAGGACCGCGTGCTCGCCGCGCTCGGGCCGAAGATGCTGCGCCTTGCCGCCGACCGGTCGCGTGGTGCGCATCCCTACCTGGTCACCCCCGAGCACACCGCCGGGGCCAGGGAGAAACTCGGCGACGGACCGCTGCTGCTGCCCGAACAGACCGCGGTGCTCAGCGAGGACGCCGATTTCGCCCGCGGGATCGGACGCGAGTGGGCGCGTGGCTACCTGGCCATGCCGAACTACGCGAACAACCTGCTGCGTTCCGGCTTCACCGAGGACGAAGTGCACTCGGTCAGCGACCGGCTGGTCGATGCGATCGTGGTGTGGGGCAACGAGGAAGCGATCCTGCAGCGCGTCAACGAGCACAAGGCCGCCGGCGCCGACCATGTGTGCGTCCAGGTGCTCGACTCCGACCTGTCGGCACTCCCGCTGGAGCAGTGGCGCCGGCTCGCACCCGTGCTGAACTGACACCCGCCGATGGGTGAGCTCGATATCGGTGTCTACGTCCCCCAGATGGGGTTCACCTATGCCGACGTGCTGCACCGCGCGGTGCGCTGCGAGGAATTCGGCATCGGGTCGCTGTGGCTGTACGACCATCTCTACGGCCCGGGGATGCCCGAGATCGACTCCCTGGAGGCGTGGACCCTGGCCACCGCACTGCTGGCCCGCACCGAGCGGCTACGCGTCGGACATATGGTGTTGTGCAACCAGTTCCGCCATCCCGTGGTGCTGGCGAAGATGGCCACCACGCTCGATCAGATATCGGCGGGCCGCCTGCAACTGGGGATCGGCAGCGGCTCCATCGAAGACGAACATCGGCGCACCGGCCTGGACTGGGGGTCTTTCGCCACCCGTTCGGCTCGTCTCGCCGAATCGCTGGAGATCCTGACCCAGGCGTTCGACACGGGCACCGTGGACTTCACCGGTGCGCACTACGCCGTTCGCGAGATGCCCATCCGTCCCGGTGCGGTCCAGCAACCGCGCCCGCCCATCGTGGTCGGGGGCRTCGGCGAGAAGTACACGCTGCCACTGGTGGCGCGGTACGCCGACGTGTGGAACGTGCCCACCTACGCACTCGGCGAGCTGGAACACAAACTGGCCGTACTGCGCGCCATCTGCTCCGATATCGGGCGCGATCCGGCCACCATCGTGATGTCGGTGGAGGCGGTGATGGCACTGGCACCGGACGAGCAGTCGCTGCCGAAGGTCCGCGAGTTCGCCGAGAAGCGATTCGGTGGACCGGGTTTCGGACTCGCCGAGGGCGGACTGATCGGCACCGCACCGATGATCGTCGAGCGGTTGCGGCAATGGCAGGACATCGGATTCGGCCAGGTCGTGTTGTTCACCCACGACCGCGCCTCCGATCAGACCCTGGAAATCCTTGCCTCCGAGGTCATCTCCGAGTTCGCGGGCTAGTCGGTCTGCAGCGCCAGCAGTTCGCTGCGCAGCAGGTGCATCGCGACCGTCGTCGATCGCTCGCGCACATCGCTGCGGTCACCGGGCAGCCGCAACGTCCGCACCTGCGTCGGCCTGCCGCTCAGCGCCACCCCGAAACACACCGTGCCGACCGGCTTTTCCGCCGAGCCGCCGCCGGGCCCGGCGATCCCGGTGATACCGACCGCGGTGTCGGCGCCGAAGCGGGCCAGCGCGCCTTCGGCCATCGCGCGGGCCACCGGCTCGGATACCGCGCCGTGGTCGTCGATCAGTGCGGCGTCCACGCCGAGCAGCGCCACCTTGGCGTCGTTGGAGTAGGACACCACCCCACCGACCAGGTATGCCGACGACCCGGCCCGGTCCGCCAGCCTGGCGGCCAGCAGCCCCGCCGTGCACGACTCCGCGGTGGCGAACCGGCGCCCGGCCAGCAGCGCGGCCACCTGATCGTCGATGAGTGCGCCATCCTCGGAGAACAATTCTTGTGGATAGCGGTCCCGCAACAGGTCGATCAGCGCGGCGTAGGCGCCTGCGGCGGGCGGTTCGTAGCGGGTGACGATCTCCAGCTCGCCGCGGCGAAGACAAGTGGTGACCTCGAGATCGGAGAATCCGTCGATGCGGGTTTCGGCGTCCCGCAGTGTTTCCGCGAGCCCGGACTCGGCAAGCCCGAACATCCGCACCGTCTCCTGGCGGTACTCGGTGCGTCCGGCGATCGCCTGCTGGACGGCGAGCGACTCGACCGCACGTGACCACATGGGCTGCAGTTCGCGCGGCGGGCCGGGCAGCACCACGACGGTCGGCCCGTCCCCCGCTGCGCTCAGGACGACTCCTGGTGCGGTGCCCACCGGATCGAGGATTTCCGCACCGGCGGGCACCATGGCCTGCTTGCGGTTCGCGGCCATCACCGCCTCGAAATCGACGCCGTGGCGCCCGGCCATCAGGGTGCGCAGAATTTCGGCGATGCGGACTTCGAGCGGACCGTCGAGCACCAGTTCACGGCCGGCGAAGCGAGCCACGGTGGCCACCGTCAGATCATCGGCCGTCGGGCCGAGGCCGCCGCTGGTGATGATGAGGTCGACACCCTCGCCGGCGAGGAAACGCAACTGCGCCTCGATATCGTCGGCGCGGTCACCGCACTGGGTGACATAGGCAAGCTCCACGCCCAGCTCCAGCAGCCGGTCGGCGAGCCAGGGTCCGTTGAGATCCTGGATCCGCCCGGTCAGCACCTCGGTGCCGGTCACCACGATCGCCGCGCGCACAGTCATGGTCTGAGCCTAGGCAGCCACCACGTCAGTGCGTCAGCCAGCCCTTCACCGTCGCCAGGTCGCGGGTGTACTGCTCCATGCCGTCATCGTGGTAGCGGGAACCACCGCTGATCGCCTCGTCGCCCTGCCAGATCACCCGGATACGCGCTGCGCCCCGCAGGTAGATGTCGACCCGGTCGGCGATGCGCCGGCTCCACCCGCGTTCCGCGGTGATCTCGGCAAGCGCCTGCCGTTCGGTTACGTCGGCCATCGTCATCCTCCTGTGGTGGGCTGGCCTCCATCCTCCCCTGCCGCACCATCGGCGTCCGGGCCGCCCCACGCCGGTCAGCCGATCGGGACGACGAGGGCCGCCGTGTTGTAGCCGCTGACCCGCACCCAACCCGGTCGGGGAGCGCCGTCGGGGACGGTGCCATGCACCTCAACGGTCTCTCCCGGGAACACCGTCACATAGTTGTCGCTGTAGCGGATCGGCAGGATCTCGTCGCCGTCGCGGGTGGCCAGGATCTCGGCGCGCTCGAAAAAGGCGATGTGTCCGGTCGTGTTGCGTAGCCGGACGCTCACCCCGTCGTCCCCGTGGTGCTCGGCGCTGACCTGCAGTGGCACCTTCGCCATCCGGTTCAGTGCCGTCATGTCGGCCCAGCTGACCTGGCGGGTCTCGAACGGCCCGTCGGCGGCCGGATCGCCGGCATCATCGCGCCGCTGGGACTGCCAGTACACGTTCTGGGCGACGACGGCCCCGTCCGCGCCGATCAGTTCGCAACGCACGAAGAACACCGGTGAATCGCGGGCCACCCGCGGCAGGGTGAGGACCGCGCGCGCATCCCCGGAGCCGACGTCGATACCGGCGGCGGTGCGGTCATCCCGGACCCGGCCCGCCACGTCGTAGACGCGGACCCGGGCCGTCAGACCGGTGGCCTTCRCCGGGCTCTGGTTGACCACGGTGATATCCGCCCTGCTGTGGTCGCCGCCGGCATAGGCGTCGAAGACCACCGACAGCGGACGCAATCCGGTCTTGGCGCCGTAATAGGCCCCCCCGGGGCGCAGGTACCAGTCGAAGATGTGGGCGAAGAACGACGGCCAGTGACTGTTGAGCATCCAGTAGATGGTCATCTTGTGTTCGGCCCATCCCTGTGCGGCGAAGGCCTCGAACTGGGCGCGCGTCGACTCGTACTGTGCCAGTTGGGCTTTGCGGGCGAACTCCTCGGCTCCCGAGGAGGGCCCGTAGCGCCGGTTGACCGCCCGCTGCACGCTGGTCAGCGCGGCATTGCGTGGATCGGACCCGGCATGGAAGAACCAGGTGTCATCGATGGGCCACAGGGCGTCCGGCGGGATGAACGTGCGCAGGCTGGCGTACGGCGGAATGTGTTCGTTGTCGCCCTGCTCCGCGGTCGCCCCGCGGGTGGCCGGATAGCGGCCGGCGAACCAGTAACTCGGTGCCCGCCAACTGTAGGGACCGGCCATGTGGATACCGTCCCAGTCCTCCCGTGCCCGGGCGGACACCGTGTCGACGACCGCGTTCTGCCAGTGCAGATCCCGCAGCACGGCGTGGTACTGGCTACGCAGAGGCTCCGGGGGTATCCCGTCACTTGCGTTGGCCCACACCGCAACCGATGGGTGGGAACGCAGCTTCCGAGCCTGCGAGCGCAGGCTGGCCTGGGCGACGGCACGGTCCTCGTCGTCCCACTGCTCCCATTTCTCCCACTGGTTGCAGCACATCCAGCCCACCATCAGCGGGATGCCGAGCTCGTCGGCCCGTTCGAAGAACCGCTCCCCCGGGATCTTCGACTCCAGGCGCAACATGTTCAGCCCGAGGTCGCGGACATAGCCCAGGGTCGCGTCCTCCCTGCGGGAATCGTCGCGGAATAGCAGGTCCGGGGTGTACACCGCGCCGCGCACCAGGAAGTCCCTGCCGTTGACCGCGAGATAGAAGTTTCCTCCGCTGCCCGGGAAACGCTCGTCATCGTCCCGGTGCTGAGTGAAGGTCCGGATGCCGAAACGCTGCGTACTGGTATCGATCACGCGGTTGTAGTGGCGAAACTCCAGCTTGAGGTCATACAACGCGGGATCGCCCAGCGTGTAGGGCCACCACAGATCCGGGCGATCGACCACCAGTGCCCCGAACCGGTCCGGGTCGAAGGTGACCTCTCGACGCTCGCCGGGGCCCAGCGTGACCGTCTGGTCGACGCTGACGTCGGGTTTGCCGGCACGGCTGATGGTGGCCCGCAGCATTCCGCGCACCCGGCGTGCAGAGTCGTTGCGCACATCGGCGTATACCGTCAGCCGCGCGGAATCCGCCTCGGGCAGCCGAAGATCGGTGTTCACCGTGGCCGCCCCGATGTCGACCGCGCCGGACGCGGTCAGATACACCGGTTTGAAGATGCCCGCATTACGATMGGGCACAAAGGAATTGCCCGGCCGCCCCAGATACTGCGAGTTGATCCAGTCATACCAGCTGTCGGCGAGCTCAACCCCGTCGACGTCCTGCATCGACCGTTCCGGAATGACTTTGACGGCCAGGACATTCGGACCGTCGACCAGGTGATCGGTGACATCGACCTCATGGTCGACGTACATCCCGACCAGCTGCGCGCTGTCGGCGATGAGCTCGCCGTTGAGCCACACCTCGGCGCGGTAGTTGATGCCGGGGAAATCGAGGCGGTAGGTCGAATGCCCGGCAGGCGCGGTGAATGTGGTGCGGTACCACCAGTCCTGCAGGTAGAGGTCCTGCGGGACGGCATCGCGCAGATTCGTTCCGTCGTAGAGGTTCTGGTAGGTGCCGTCCTGCTGCAGCGCATCCAGCACGGTCGCCGGCATTCGGGACACCTGGTGCCACGCCGGCGCGACTGCCTGATAACTCTGCCGCGAGATCTCCGGTCCGACGGCCGACAGCCTGCCCGAGGCCGCCAGCGTCCACCCCGTGTCGAGCTCGACGGTCACCGGTGCGGGATCCGACCGGCTGAACAGCGCGTGGTCGTCGGCGCTCACCAGCAGCAACACCACCGTGAGAAGGACACCGACCACGGCGGTCCAGCGTCTCGGTGTCGCTATGGTGTCGCTCCCCTCGCCTCGGCCGGCACTTCATTGTGCCCGGCCGAGGCGATCAGGGTCGGTTCGAGGAGGTCGCCGCTCTCAGAACAGGTCCTCTCAGAACAGGTCTTTGTGCGGGACGTCGGTGATCAGACCACCGTCGACCACGAATTCCGCGCCGGTCGAGAAGGACGACTCGTCGCTGGCCAGGAACACCACGAAGGTCGAGACCTCTTCGGAGCGGCCCGGCCGGCCCAGCGGCGAGGTGACCATGTCGTCGGGGAAGTGCTTGGTCATCGGGGTGCGGATGAAGCCGGGGTGCAGCGAGTTGATCCGGATGTTGAACTTGCCGAGTTCGATCGCGGCGGACTTGGCCAGCCCGCGCACGGCCCACTTTGAGGCCACGTACGGGTGCACCATGGGTGCGCCGCGCAGGCCCTCGATGGAGGACACGTTGATGATGGAACCGCCGCCCGCGGCCTTCATCTGTTCGACGACGGCCTGCATGCCCAGGAAGGTTCCGGTCAGGTTGACGTCGATGACCTTCTGCCATTTCGCCATATCGAACTGGCCGATCTTCCCGAGTGCCACGATGCCCGCGTTGTTCACCAGCGTGGTGAGACCGCCGTAGGTCTCGACGGCGGTGTTGACCGCGGCGGCCCACTGATCGGCATCGGTGACATCGAGGTGGACGTAGCGCACGGCATCGCCGAGCTCGGCGGCCAGCGCCTCACCCTTCTCGTCGAGGATGTCGCCGACGACCACCTTGGCGCCCTCGTCGATGAGCATCTTGGCGTGTGCGGCGCCCATTCCCTGTGCGCCGCCGCTGATGAGTACAACTTTTCCGTCCACGCGTCCCATGAGGCGTCAGGCTACCGCAACGCCGAAATAAACTAGAACCTGTTCCAATTTGTGTCCGACCCCCGCATACTGCGACCAGACCAAACACCGTGAGGAGACCTGTATGGCCATTCGCGTGGCACTCGTCGGCACCGGAAACTGCGGCCGGCTGTCCCTGATTCAGCTCATCCAGGACCCCCGGTTCGAGCTCGTCGCGGTGGGCACCTCGACCGAGGCCAAGGTCGGCCGCGATGCGGGTGAACTGGCCGGACTGGACATCGTCACCGGAGTGACCGCCACGCCGGGCATCGAAGACGCGCTGGCGGCGAAGCCGGACTGCCTGGTGTACTGCGCGATGGGCGACACCCGCCCCGTCGAGGCGACGCGCGACGTGATGGCGGCGCTCTCGGCAGGGGTCAACGTGGTCGGGTCGGCGCCCGGCGGGCTGCAGTTCCCGTGGGGGGCGATGCCCGACAAGGCCATCGCCCGCGTGGAAGATGCCGCACAACAAGGGAATTCAAGCGTATACATCACCGGCGTGGATCCCGGTTTTGCCACCGATCTGGTCCCGTTTGCGATCGCCAGCACCTGCCAGCGCATCGATCAGATCAAGACCATGGAGATCGCCGACTACGCCACCTATGACGGCGCCGAGGTGATGTCGATCGTGATGGGCTTCGGCAACCCCATCGACCAACCCGGCATGCTGTTCCTTCCCGGAATCCTGGGCGCGGCCTGGGGCACGGCGATCCGGATGCTGGCCGCCGGGCTGGGCGTCGAGGTCGACGAGATCACCGAGAACTACGAACTGGAGCCCGCCCCGGAGGACATTCCGGTTGCCACCGGTGTCATCGCCAAGGGCACGGTCGCCGCGATGCGGTTCGAGATCAACGGCATGGTCGCCGGCAAGCCGGTGATCGTCGTCGAGCACATCACCCGGGTGCGCGAGGACCTGCGCCCGGACTGGGCCCAACCGGCGCAACCCGGTGGCTCCTACCGGGTGGAGATCACCGGCGAACCGTCCTATGTCGTCGACATCTGTCCGACCAGCAGCCGCGGCGATCACAACTACGCCGCGATCCTGGCCGCCGCCGGCCGGATCGTGAATGCCATTCCCGACGTGGTGGCCGCCGCACCCGGCATCCGCACGACGCTCGATCTGCCGCTGGGCACCGGTCGGGGTCTGGTGTATCCGGCCTGATTCCGGCAGCACGCACAATGGAAGAGTGACCGACCCGCTCCCAGCCATCCTCTCCAGTCCGGCGGGCCCACACATCGGTGCGTTCTTCGATCTCGACGGGACGCTGGTTCGTGGGTTCACGGCGACGGTGCATGCCGGGCACCGCATCCGCAACCGGCAGTCCGGATTCGGTGAGCTGTCGGGGATCTTCGAGGCGAGCGTCCGCTACAAGCTGGGCCGGATGCAGTTCGCGAGGCTGTTGCAGCGCGCGGCCGGCTACCTGGCGGGCGAACCGCTGGCCGAGCTCGAGGCGCTCGGGGACGAGTTGTTCACCACCCGCGTCGCCGCGCGACTCTTCCCCGTGATGACGCGGGTGGTCGCCGCACACCAGGAACGCGGGCACACCGTGGCGATGAGTTCGTCGGCACTGACCATGCATGCGGGGCCGGTCGCCCGCCACCTCGGCATCGAACATGTGCTGTGCAACCACTTCGAGGTGGACGCCGAGGACAAGCTGACCGGACACATTGTCAGACCCATCGTGTGGGGACGCCAGAAGGCAAGAGCGGTCATGGAATTCAGCTCGCAACGCGGCATCGATCTGACCGAGAGCTTCTGCTACGCCGACGGGACCGAGGATCTGCCGGTACTCGACGCCGTCGGGCATCCCAACGCGGTCAATCCCCGGCCCGGACTCGCGGCCGCCGCGGCCAAGAACGGCTGGCCGGTGTTGCGGGTCAGTTCCGAGGAGGACCGGCGGTGGTGGTCCCGCGCCCAGCGCCCCGGGATTCGATGATCGCGCGGACCGTGCGCCGGCACCGTCCGCAGTCGGCGCCGGCACCGCAGGCGAGGGCCACCTGTTTGGTCGTGGCGGCCCCGCCGTCCACCGCATCAGCCACCTCGTGGCTGGTGATGCCGTTGCAGAGGCAGACGAACATCAGCCCTCGATGCGCATCATCTGCTGAAACTGGCCGATGAACACCGGCGGATAGGCACCCACCCCGGCCTCGGCGAGCCACTCGGCCGCATCGTCGGAGTCGTGCAGCCAGCGCCGCGCGCTGAGTTCGTCATCGATCTGCTGCAGGATCAGCACCTCGTGCGGATCATCGAGGGCACGGAAGCTCCAGAAGCGCTGCACCCCGGAGGCATGAAAGGCCTTGGCCGCGCCGCGCACCCGAGCGTTCAGTTCGGCAATATCGGCGACCGAGGTCACCATGGACACCATCACCGGCGGGGCCGGATGTTCGTCATGATCGAAATCGATCCGTTCGAACAACTCACCGGCGAACACCGCGGGCAGGTCCTGGACACCGACGGCGTCGAACCAGTCGAAGAAGACCCGGGACCGCAGCAGATCCAGCACCGGCTCGTGGGCGTGGATGCCGAGGATCACCAGAACGCGTTCGGGATCGGTCGTCGAGGTGTAGACCAGTACGTGATGGACGCCCATGTCAGCCAGGGCCTCGGTGCGGCGCTGCAGCAGCGGCCAGACCGTGGTCGGGTCGGGCACGCGGTAGTCCGACACCAGTACCAAGGAGTTGGCCAGCCAGTCCTTCATCTCGTGGCACTCCCCGGGTCGTGGATACGGTGACTGTTAATGGAACTTCCGAAAAACGGTAATGGCATTCTCGCACGCTGTCGCCCTCGATACCGCTGATTGGGCGGGTGAACATTGCGGAAATCGGGGGCCGGGATACTAAACTAGAACACGTTTCAGTCTGCGATTCGCGATCGCCCAACTTAGGAGCCTGCGTGCATACTCCCCTCTGCGACCAATTGGGTATCGAATTCCCCATCTTCGCCTTCACCCACTGCCGCGACGTGGTGGTCGCGGTCAGCAAGGCCGGCGGGTTCGGCGTGCTGGGCGCGGTCGGTTTCACTCCCGAGCAGCTCGAGGTCGAACTCAACTGGATCGACGAGCACATCGGTGACCACCCCTATGGCGTGGACATCGTGATCCCGAACAAGTACGAGGGCATGGACGCCACCGACCTGTCCCCCGAGGTGCTCAAGAAGACGCTCAACGACCTCGTCCCCCAGGAACACATCGATTTCGCCAAGAAGGTGCTGTCCGACCACGGCGTGCCGGTCGATCACAGCGACGATGACGCGCTGCAGCTGCTGGGCTGGACCGAAGCGACGGCGACCCCGCAGGTCGAGGTGGCTCTGCAGCACCCGAAGTGCACGTTGATCGCCAACGCGCTGGGCACCCCACCCGTCGACATGATCAAGCACATCCACGACGAGGGCCGTAAGGTCGCGGCGCTGTGCGGATCCCCGTCGCAGGCGCGTAAGCACGCCGACGCCGGCGTCGACATCATCATCGCCCAGGGCGGCGAGGCCGGCGGGCACAGCGGCGAGGTCGGCTCCATCGTGCTGTGGCCCCAGGTCGTCAAGGAGGTCGCGCCGGTTCCGGTGCTGGCCGCCGGCGGCATCGGCAGTGGCCAGCAGATCGCCGCGGCTCTGGCGCTCGGTGCCCAGGGCGCGTGGACGGGCTCGCAGTGGGTGATGGTCGAGGAGTCCGAGAACACCCCCGTGCAGCACGCCGCGTACGTGAAGGCCAGTAGCCGCGACACCGTGCGCAGCCGCTCCTTCACCGGGAAGCCCGCCCGCATGCTGCGCAACGACTGGACGGAGGCCTGGGAGAACCCGGACAACCCGAAGCCGCTGGGCATGCCCCTGCAGTACATGGTCTCCGGCATGGCGGTCGCTGCGACGCACAAGTTCCCCAATGAGTCCGTCGACGTCGCGTTCAACCCGATCGGCCAGGTCGTCGGCCAGTTCACCAAGGTCGAGAAGACCTCCGCGGTCATCGAGCGCTGGGTGCAGGAGTACCTGGAGGCGACCAATACCCTCAACGAGCTCAACGAGGCGGCGTCGGTGTAACCCACCAACAGACACAAAAGGCCCTCAATCCTCCGCGATTGAGGGCCTTTTGTGTCTGTTCGGCAGGTGAGGCTCTATGTATGATGCTCTACATAATGACTTCACCCCGTGAGCGCATGATCGTTTCCACGGCGCTGCTCATCCGCGAACGCGGCGCACATTCGACCGCGATCTCCGACGTCCTGCAACACAGTGGCGCGCCGCGCGGTTCGGCCTACCACCACTTCCCCGGTGGACGAACCCAATTACTCTGCGAGGCAGTTGATTTCGCCAGCGATCATATCGCGCACCGGATATCCGGCGCGGCGGGCGCGGTCGAGGCCCTCGACACGGTGGTCGACGGGTTCCGCAGCCAGCTCACCGAGACCGCTTTCCGGGCCGGCTGCCCGGTGGCCGCGGTCGCCGTCGAGGCCGACAACCCGCCGGTCGTCGCGCGGGCGGCGGCGGCATTCACCCGCTGGACCGGGCTGATCGAAGAGCTCCTGCGCCGCGACGGCGTCACCGCCGAGCGCGCCGCCGAACTCGCGATGCTCACCACCACTGCGATCGAAGGCGCCGTCCTGGTCGCCCGCACCACCGGCGACGCCGGCGCACTCGACCTCGTCCACCGGCAGTTACGCGCCCTCGTGACCGCCGAAACCGGCGAACGAAAGGCATGACATGACCGAACCGACCCAGATCCCGCCGTGGCAACCCACGGCCTGCATCCTGTGCGAATGCAACTGCGGCATCGTGGTCCAACTCGAAGGCCGCACGCTGGCCAAGATCCGCGGCGACAAAGAACATCCGGCCTCGCAGGGCTATACCTGCAACAAGGCCTTGCGGCTGGACCACTATCAGAACAACCGGGCCCGGCTGACCTCCCCGATGCGCCGCACGCCCGCCGGCGAGTACGAGGAGATCGACTGGGACACCG
>NZ_JBFUKN010000109.1:0-19994 GCF_056400845.1 Mycobacterium sp. P4_H6
GGATGACACTGTGGCTGTGCGCATTCTTGTCGTTGATGACGATCGCGCGGTGCGCGAATCTCTGCGCCGGTCGCTTTCGTTCAATGGTTATTCCGTCGAGCTCGCCCAGGATGGTGTCGAGGCGCTCGAGGCGATCTCCAGTGACCGACCGGACGCCCTTGTCCTGGACGTGATGATGCCGAGGCTCGACGGCCTCGAAGTGTGCCGGCATCTCCGCAGCACCGGTGACGATCTGCCCATCCTGGTGCTCACCGCCCGGGATTCGGTGTCCGAACGGGTGGCCGGCCTGGACGCGGGAGCCGATGACTATCTGCCCAAGCCGTTCGCGCTGGAGGAACTGCTGGCCCGGATGCGGGCCCTGTTGCGTCGTCGCACCCTTCCGGACGAGTCCGCGGACTCCCGGGCGCTCACCTTCTCCGATCTGAGCCTGGACCCGGTGACACGGGAAGTGTCCCGCGGTGAACGGCAGATCAGCCTGACCCGCACCGAGTTCTCGCTGCTGGAAATGCTGATCGCCAACCCCCGGCGGGTGCTCACCCGCAGTCGCATTCTCGAAGAGGTCTGGGGATTCGACTTCCCGACCTCGGGTAATGCGCTGGAGGTGTACGTCGGTTACCTGCGTCGCAAGACGGAGGCCGAGGGTGAACCGCGGCTCATCCACACCGTGCGCGGGGTGGGTTATGTGCTGCGGGAAACCCCGCCCTGATGCGGCTGTTCAAGAAACCGGTGTTCCGATCGGACAGTCAACGCCGGTACACCAGAAACGTCAGCGCGGTCTCGCTGCGCTGGCGGGTGATGCTGCTGGCGATGTCGATGGTCGCGATGGTCGTCGTGCTGATGGCCGTTGCTGTGTACGCCGTGGTGTCCCGCTCCGTCTATGACGACATCGACACCCAGTTGCACAGCCGGGTGCAGTTGCTCATCGAGAGCGGCTCGCTGGCCAAGGATCCCGGCAAGGCCATCGAGGGCACCGCATATTCCGATGTGAACGCCATGCTGGTCAGCCCGGGATGCTGTATCTACACCGCCAACCAGCAGGGCCAGACGCTGCCACTCGGAGCGCCGGAGAAAGCCGTCGTCCAGGGCGAGCTGCTTATGTCGCTGCGCACCGTCAACAACCAGCGGGTGCTGGCCGTGCACCTGGCCAACGGCGACTCGCTGCTGATCTCCAAGAGCCTTGCGCCCACGATCGCCCTGCTGAACAGGCTGGGCACCGTGCTGGCCATCGTCGGCGCCTCCGGTATGGCGGTGGCCGCCATAGCCGGCGGGATGGTCGCCCGCGCCGGTCTGCGCCCGGTGGCCCGGTTGACCCAGGCCGCCGAGCGGGTCGCGCGCACCGACGATCTGCGGCCCATCCCCGTGGTCGGCACCGACGAGCTGGCCCGGCTTACCGATGCGTTCAACATGATGTTGCGCGCGCTCGCGGAATCGCGGGAGCGCCAGTCCCGGCTGGTGACCGACGCCGGGCACGAGCTGCGCACTCCGCTCACCTCGTTGCGCACCAATGTCGAGCTGCTGATGGCGGCGATGGCGCCCGGCGCTCCGCGGTTGCCCGCCGGCGAGATGGTCGAGCTGCAGGCCGATGTGATTGCCCAGATCGAGGAATTGTCCACATTGGTGGGCGATCTGGTGGACCTCACCCGCGACGACGCCGGTGTGGTGATCCGGGAGAAGGTCGACCTGTCCGATGTGGTGGATCGCGCACTGGAACGAGTTCGACGCCGCCGCAACGATATTGACTTCGACGTGCAGTTGATCGACTGGCAGGTCGACGGCGACGTCGCCGGACTGTCCCGGGCGGTGCTCAACGTGCTCGACAACGCGGCCAAGTGGAGTCCGCCCGACAGCACCGTGCTGGTGCGGCTGAGGCAACGTGACGCACTGCACGCCGAACTCGTGATCTCCGATATGGGCCCGGGCATTCCGCCGCAGGAACGCGAGCTCGTGTTCGAGCGCTTCTACCGCTCCACATCGGCCCGTGCGATGCCGGGTTCGGGTCTGGGGTTGGCGATCGTCAAGCAGGTGGTCCTCAAACACGGTGGGACACTTCAGGTTGAGGACACCGTGCCCGGAGGTGAGCCGTCGGGTACCTCGGTTCGCCTCGTGCTGCCCGGCCGGCGGGTGTTGCCCGAGAGCGCCACGGCGACCGCGCCGTTCCAGGTGCCTGCCGGTTTGTCGCCGACACGCGGGGACAAATCGATGGACGCCACGTCTTCGGGCGCCGACAATGGGTAGCGGGGTGTGACGTGGGGAAATCTTCAGAAATTGATGGGTTCCTACGCGTCATTCTCTAAGTGGATTCTCAGCCCCACTCGGCACTGTATGGCTGTCCGATGCGTTGAACAGATAACTGAACCGCTGAAAAGAAAGAGCGCCGAGCGATATGACGAACGACCCGAGGTACACACCGCCTCCGTCCCAGCCCGGCTACGAAGCGAACCCGACCGGCTATTCCACGCAGCGCAACACTTACCAGCAGGGCTACCAACAGCAGCCCTATGACTGGCGCTACGCCCAGCAGCAGCCCCAGCAGACGCGGTCGCAGTACGACCCGTACCGCCCGGCCGGAACGCCCGCCGCCAGGCCCCAGAAGCGTTCGCGTGCAGGCGCTTTGATTGCCGGCGCGGCAGCGATAGCGGTCGTCTCCGCCGGTATCGGCGGCGGCGTGGCGGTGCTGGCTCAGCCCGACCAGCCCTCCACCAGCTTCTCCAGCGGCGGCGGTGCCACTCCGGGCATGCCGGCGGCGAGCCTGCCGGTGGGCTCGGTGGAGCAGGTTGCGGCCAAGGTGGTCCCCAGCGTGGTCAAGCTGGAGACGAACCTGGGCCGGGCCTCCGAGGAGGGTTCGGGCATCATCCTGTCCACCGACGGACTGATCCTCACCAACAACCACGTCGTCGCCACCGAAGGCGCGCCCGGCGGGCGGCCGCAGACCAAGGTGACCTTCGCCGACGGTCGCACCGCACCGTTCACGGTGGTCGGCACCGACCCCAGCAGTGACATCGCCGTGGTGCGGGCCGAAGGGGTATCGGATCTGACCCCCATCGCACTCGGGTCCTCGGGGGATCTGCGGGTCGGCCAGGACGTGGTCGCGATCGGCTCGCCCCTCGGCCTGGAGGGCACCGTCACCGTCGGCATCGTCAGCGCGCTGAACCGCCCGGTGGCCGCCGGCGGGAACAGCAATGACCAGAACACCGTGCTGGACGCGATCCAGACCGACGCCGCGATCAACCCGGGTAACTCCGGTGGCGCGCTGGTCAACATGAACGGTGAGCTGGTCGGGGTGAACTCGGCCATCGCGACCCTCGGTGGCGATTCCGCGGAGTCCCAGAGCGGCTCGATCGGCCTCGGGTTCGCCATTCCGGTGGACCAGGCCAAGCGGATCGCCGACGAGTTGGTGCAGGGCGGCACCGCATCGCACGCCTCGCTGGGTGTGCAGGTCGGTAACGATGCCTCGGTGGACGGCGCCAAGATCGTCGAGGTCACCGAGGGCGGTGCGGCGGCTGCGGCGGGACTGCCCAGCGGCGTGGTGGTCACCAAGGTCGACGGACGCGTGATCAACAGCGCCGACGCCCTGGTCGCCGCGGTGCGCTCGAAGGCGCCCGGTACCAAGGTGACGTTGACCTTTCAGGGGTCCGGCGGAGCCGAGACCCTGGACGTGACCTTGGGGAAGGCTCAGCAGTGACCGTATTGGAACCCTTGTCGAACTCGTTGACGGCGTCCGGATATACGGTGACTGTCATGGAACAACCAGCGGAGTTCGTCGGGCGGGCGCTCGTTGTCGTCGTCGACGACCGGACAGCACACGGCGAAGAGGATCACAGCGGACCGTTGGTCACCGAGCTGCTCGGTGAGAGCGGTTTCCTGGTGGACGGGGTCGTGGTGGTCTCCGCCGACGAGGTGGAGATCCGCAACGCGCTCAACACCGCCGTCATCGGCGGAGTCGACCTGGTGATCTCGGTCGGCGGCACCGGGGTGAGCCCCCGCGACGTGACCCCTGAGGCCACTGTCGAGCTGCTCGACCGTGAGTTGTTGGGCATCTCCGAGGCGTTGCGCGCTTCCGGGCTGTCTGCGGGCATCGTGGATGCCGGCGTATCGCGCGGACTGGCCGGCATCTCGGGCAGCACCCTCGTGGTGAACATCGCCGGCTCACGTGCCGCGGTGCGGGACGGCATGGCCACCCTCAACCCGCTCGCCGTCCAGGTGATCGGGCAGCTCTCGAGCCTCGATATCTGAGCCGGGAAGTGCGTGTCCGGATGGCAATCATGCAGGTCTGCGCACTCTTTTCAAGCGCGGCAGGTTACGGGCAGGTGAACGGTAATCCCACCGCCAATGTGACGTTGGTCACAGGAGCTACCGCATCGTGACCGGGCCTACGCGGCCATCGAAGGACGCAGTTAACGCGATCTTCGGCGAGGAACTGCCGAGCACCACCCGCGACGAGCGTGATGGCGATACCTCCGAAGAGAACTTCGACCGCGATCGGTGGCTCCGGGACAACGTCCCTCCGCACCACGACTGAGCAGTAATTTCCCCCTGATCGGCTGGAATCTCGTTGATTCCAGCCGATCAGTTCTTTCTGTACGACATGCGAAGCAAACTGAGGCGCGCTAAGTTGTCGCGCTGGTCACGACACTCTGAATACCTCTGTATGGCCGTCTCAGCAAACCTTCAAGCCACTTCCGGACGGGTCCTGGCGATGGGACCTACGCGTTGCCGGGTTGATGGACCACCGTTATGTTCCTCGTGTCAACGATGAGCAAATCGTAAGAGCAACATGTGGAGTTTCTAATTCGCATCACATGGAGGTCTTGCAAGGTGTGGTATCTCGGTAGGGCCGGGATCCGCATCAACAAACACGGTTGACAGCACACCAACCGTCGGCAGCATAGGGAGAACATGAAGGTAATCAGTCGGGTGCTGATCGCGATGATCGCGGCCATTGCGTCGCTGTTCGTGAGCACAGGCACCTCCAACGCGGGTCTGGACAACGAGCTCAGCCTCGTGGACGGCAAGGACCGGACCCTGACCATCCAGCAGTGGGACACCTTCCTCAATGGTGTGTTCCCGCTCGACCGCAACCGCCTGACCCGCGAGTGGTTCCACTCCGGCAAGGCCAAGTACATCGTCTCGGGTCCGGGCGCTGAGGACTTCGAGGGCGTGCTGGAGCTGGGCTACCAGGTCGGCTTCCCGTGGTCGCTGGGCGTCGGCATCAACTTCAGCTACACCACCCCGAACATCGCGTTCGACGGTCAGGACTACGGCTACCTGGGCCCCGGTGGCGTCGACTTCGACATCATCCCGGCCATCGTGACCCCGCCGCTGTTCCCCGGTGCCTCGATCAGCGCCGACCTCGGCAACGGCCCCGGCATCCAGGAAGTTGCGACCTTCTCCGCTGACGTCGCAGGCGAGAGCGGTGCGGTTGCAGTCTCCAACGCTCACGGGACCGTGACCGGTGCTGCCGGCGGCGTGCTGCTGCGCCCCTACGCACGGCTCATCGCCTCGGAGGGTGACAGCGTGACCACCTACGGCGAGCCCTGGAACATGAACTGACAGTTCGCTCCTAAACCCGACGTCGCCATGTGGCCCGTGCTCCGACAGGCGGGCCACATGGTGACGAGTGGGACTACCCAAGCAGGAAAGGAAAGGGTCATGGCCCTATCGAAGAAGCTTGCAGTTCTCGGGTTCGGTTCATTTGCGGGTGCCACGCTGCTGGCCGGTCTGGGCAGCGCCACCGCGAATGCAGAGGTCGAGGAATCGGCACCGGCCCCCTATGTCACCAGCCGTCAGGCCCTCCTGGTCGACGACAACGCCCTGCGGGTGGCCGATTACGGCCAGGCACGCGGGTTCCTGGACACCCGCAGCGCCGACTCCGGCATCGTCCACGCCCAAGGTGAAGGTGTGCACGTCGACACCATCAAGGCGGTGCCGGGCACCAAGTCCGCGCCGTTCAACCTTGAGTCCAACGGCTCGTTCGTCTTCAGCCCGCCCATCGGCGACTGGTGACCGACGTTTCGTAGTTGCTTCACGCAAACGCCCGGTCGGGGATCTCCCCGGCCGGGCGTTTTGCTGTGCGGGGTCAGCCGTCGAAGGTGAACCGGCAACCCGCCGGTGTGACACGCGCTACCCTTGGGGCACCAGGTGTAGATGCTGGACGACAGTTGAGAGAGTGGCGCATGGTTTCATCGAAGAAGTTCGTAATCCTCGGGCTCGGTTCCTTCGCGGGAGCGACGCTGCTGGCCGGTCTGGGCAGCGCCACCGCCGGCGCGGACGTCGAGGAATCGGCGCCGGCCCCCTATGTCACCAGCCGTCAGGCGCTGCTGGTCGACGACAACGCGCTGCGGGTGTCCGATTATGGCCAGGCGCGCGGGTTCCTCGAGACCCGCAGCGCCGACTCCGGCATCGTGCACGCCCAGGGTGAAGGTGTGCATGTCGACACCATCAAGGCGGTGCCGGGCACCAAGTCCGCACCGTTCAACCTCGACTCCAACGGGGCGTTCGTCTTCAGCCCGCCCATCGGCGACTGGTGATCGTCGTCCGATAGCTGTCAACCACCAACGCCCGGCTGGGTTCCCCAGCCGGGCGTTGGCGTGCGTGTCGCCGGGTCAGGCGTCGGGAGTGACGCGTTCTCCGGCGGTCGGCCCGGGACGCGTCGCCAGCAGGTCGCGGATCTCGGTGAGCAGCACGACCTCGGCCTCGACCGTCTCCTCTTCCTTCTTCCGGAACTTGCTGTAGGGCAGCACGATCAGGAAGTAGACGACGGCGGCGACGAGGACGAAGTTGATCATCGCGGAGAGCAGCACATTGAGGTCGATGGTCTGATCGCCGCCGATGGGGATGCGCAGCACCCCGTAATCGGATTCGCCGCCCGCGCCGATCCGGTCGATCAGCGGCTGGATGATGCTCTCGGTGAACTTGGTGACGAGCGCGGTGAACGCGGTACCGATGACCACCGCGATCGACAGATCGACGATGTTGCCGCGCAGCAGGAATTCCTTGAAACCCTTGATCATGCGGGGACCCTTCCAGCAGGTAATGGTGACACGCAAACAGTAACCGAGCAGGTGGCGTCCGGAGTCAGTGAAAGGTCACGGTGATCTGGCGGGTGAGCGCCGCACCGGCCACCGCATTGGCGGCGTGCCGCGGCAGCGCCACCAGCACCACCCGGCCTGCCGAGCCCGCCGGACCCGCGGGTTCGGCCGACACCAGCGCGACGACAGCCTCGGTCGCGATGACCTCCGGCGGGGTGTCCGGGCCGGTGCCGGTGCTGCCGGCGGCGAGGACGTCGACGACGTCTCCGGGCCGGATGAGATCGACGAGCGCATCGTCGGCGAGGTGCAACGGCACGATCCGGGCGTCGGGACCGGCGCTCGCCTCGGTCAGCCGGGTTCCGAGCAGCCGTACGTCGGTGAGCACCTCACCGCGGCGCGCTGGGCCGGCCAGAGTGGCTCCGATCACGACCCCCACGTCTCCGGTCGCGCCGTCGGGAACTGTTGTGGCCAAACGGGATTCGACGACGATATCGCCGGCGGTGAGCGGTGCGCCCGGGGGTAGGTCGCGCAGTGCGATGACGACATCGGTGCGCTCACCGGCCGGGTCCGGGCGTAACGCGGCGACGGCGGCCAGCACCACCAGCAGCCCGGCGGCGGTTCGGCGGGCGGCGACGGTACGCGTCCAGTCCGGGCGTAGTGCCCGGCGCAGCCGGGACGGCACCGATGGATTCAGCGATTCCCCCACCAGGCCAACGCTAGGCGGCCCGGGGGTATGACGGCAGCCGGCGACGGCGTGCCCTGTGGATAACTCGCTAGCTGGAGGCTGCGGCCGGCGTCGAGCTGGTCGAGGTCGACGACGAGGACGACGAGGTACTCGAGGAATCCGAGGAGCTGCTCGAGGAGTCCGAGGAACCGTTGGATGTCGACGTCGAGCTGTCGCTGCCCTTCGACGAGCTCACGGTGCTGCTGGACTTCGAGGAGTCGCGGCTGTCGTTGCGGTAGAAGCCGCTGCCCTTGAATACGACGCCCACCTTGCCGAACAGCTTGCGCAGCCGTCCGTTGCACTTGGGGCATACGGTCAGCGCATCATCGCTGAACGCCTGGACCTCGTCGAACCGATTGTCACATTCGGTACACGCATAGGAGTAGGTAGGCACGAAATCCTCCGAGACTGTCAAACCTTCTAGCACTCTAGCGGCTCAAGTGCTAGAACCGCTACGTGGGCTAGGTCATTCCCAACCGGATCAGGCCCCGGCCGGGGGTCAGGGCATGCGTCATCGGGACGTCGTGCGGTTCGGCGGGAACGGCGTCGAGAAGTTCCTCATCACGGACCACCGCGATCAGCCGCGCGCCGGCGGCGGCCAACGGCAGGGCCCGGTCGTAGAAGCCGGCGCCCCGGCCGAGTCGGTTGCCGTGATGGTCCACGGCCAGCGCGGGCACCAGGACCACCGACGCCTCGGCGATGGATTCCGGGGTCAGCCACGGCGGCGCCGGTTCGCGCAAACCGAAGGGCGCCGCAACCAGCTCCCCGGGCCGGTACTCGGCCCATTGCATGGGCAAACCGGTGCGTGCGATCGGCACCAGAATCCGCACCCCGGACAGGTCATCCAGCAGCGGGACCGAATCCTTGGCCGCGCCGGGCTCGGATCCGACCGGAATGTAGGCGCCCACGGTGCCGGCACCGAAGGTGAGTTCGGATATTTGCGTTTGCAGGGAACGTGTTTCCGCTGCCCGCTGGTGCTCGGTGAGCGCCCGCCGAGCCGCAAGAATCCTCGTCCTGAGCGCGGGTTTTGTCCGGATTGACACGTTTGCGCCGACACCCTTCGCCTGAACCACCATTGGGCATTAGTGTGTCAACGATGGCACAGGCACTTGTTCCTATTCCGCGGACCGCTGTGGTCCCCGCGGCAGGTCTGGGAACCCGATTTCTCCCGGCGACCAAGACGGTCCCGAAGGAACTGCTACCGGTGGTCGACACCCCGGGCATCGAGCTGGTGGCCGCCGAGGCTGCCGAAGCCGGCGCCGAGCGGCTGATCATCATCACCTCCGAAGGCAAGGACGGCGTCGTCGCGCACTTCGTCGAGGACCTGGTGCTGGAGGGCACGCTGGAGGCCCGCGGCAAGCATGTGATGCTCGAAAAGGTGCGCCGCGCACCCGCGCTGATCAAGGTGGAGGCCGTGGTGCAGGCCGAACCTCTCGGCCTGGGGCACGCGGTGGGCTGTGTCGAGTCCACGCTGCTGCCCGACGAAGATGCCATCGCCGTGCTGCTGCCCGACGATCTGGTGCTGCCGACCGGYGTACTGGAGACGATGTCCAAGGTGCGTGCCAAGCGCGGCGGAACGGTGCTGTGCGCCATCGAGGTCCCCGGCGACGAGATCAGTGCCTACGGTGTGTTCGATGTCGAGGTGGTGCCCGACGCCGCGAACCCGAATGTGCTGAAGGTCAAGGGCATGGTCGAGAAGCCCAAGCCCGAGGATGCACCGTCGCACTTCGCAGCGGCAGGCCGCTATGTGCTCGACCGGGCGATCTTCGATGCGCTGCGCCGGGTCGACCGCGGTGTCGGTGGCGAAATCCAGCTGACCGACGCCATCGCGCTGCTCATCGCCGAGGGCCATCCGGTGCACGTGGTGGTGCACCGCGGTTCCCGACACGACTTGGGAAATCCCGGCGGCTACCTCAAGGCTGCGGTTGACTTTGCGCTAGAGCGCGACGACTACGGACCGGAACTGCGGCGCTGGTTGGTCGAGCGATTGGGCCTGGCCGGAGAATAACGACAGCACGGCGGGTCTTGGACAGGAGAAAGGCATGCAGTGCGGTCGGTTGAGGAGCAGCAGGCTCGAGTAGCGGCCGCTGCGGTGGCTCCCCGGCCGGTACGGGTGGCCATCGCCGAATCCCAGGGCTTGATGTGCGCCGAAGAGGTGGTCACCGAAAGGCCGTTGCCGGGATTCGACCAGGCGGCGATCGACGGTTACGCAGTGCGCAGCGTGGATGTGCTGTCGGTCGGCGGCACCGATGACGACGGCCTCAACCGCGAGGTCAGCCTGCCGGTGGTGGGCGAGATCGAGGCCGGCGCACGGACACCGAGCCGGTTGCAGCCACGCCAGGCCGCGCGCGTGCAGACCGGTGCGCCGATGCCCACCCTTGCCGATGCGGTGCTGCCGCTGCGCTGGACCGACGGCGGCCAGTCCCGGGTCCGGGTGCTGCGCGGTGTGCGCTCGGGTGCCTATGTGCGCCGCACCGGTGACGATGTACAGCCCGGAGACGTCGCGGTGCGGRCAGGCACGATCATCGGCGCCGCACAGGTGGGTCTGCTCGCGGCGGTGGGCCGCGACAAGGTGATGGTGCATCCGCGTCCCCGGATGACGGTGCTCTCGGTGGGGGGCGAGCTCGTCGACGTGTCCCGGACCCCGGGCAACGGTCAGGTGTACGACGTCAACTCCTACGCACTGGCTGCGGCCGGCCGCGATGCGGGCGCCGAGGTGAACCGTGTCGGCATCGTCGACACCGACCCCGCGAAGCTCCGCGAGGTCGTCGAGGGGCAGATCAGTCGTTCGGAAGTGGTGGTGATCGCCGGCGCGGTCGGCGGTGCCGCGGCCGAATCGGTGCGTGCGGTGCTGTCCGAGCTCGGCGAGATGGAAGTGGTGCGGATCGCCATGCACCCCGGGTCGGTGCAGGGATTCGGGCAGCTGGGCCGCGACGGGGTTCCGGTCTTCCTGCTGCCGGCCAACCCGGTCAGCGCGCTGGTGGTTTTCGAGGTGATGGTCCGTCCGCTCATCCGGATGTCGCTGGGGAAGCGTGCGCCGATGCGCCGGGTCATCCAGGCCCGCACGCTGGCCCCGATCTCCTCGGTGGCCGGCCGCAAGGGTTTCCTGCGCGGGCAGCTCATGCGCGATCAGGACACCGGCGAGTATCTGGTGCAGGCACTCGGCGGCGCGCCCGGGTCGTCCTCRCATTTATTGGCGACTCTGGCCGAGGCGAACTGCCTCGTCGTCGTCCCCAGCGAGGCTGAGCAGATCCGAACCGGCGAGGTCGTGGACGTCGCCTTCCYGGCCCAACGCGGCTGATGAACCGCTGGCGCACCAGTCCGGCTCATCCAGGTTGGCCGGTTCCGGTGGGACCCATCAGGGTGCCGGCAGGCCTGGTGGGCCTGCGCCCGGTGCGGCTGCGCGACGGCGCCCAGTGGAGCAGGTTGCGGCTGGCCGACCGCGCGCACCTGGAACCCTGGGAACCCAGCTCCGAGGCGAGTTGGGAAATGCGCCATGCACTTTCGTCGTGGCCGGCGGTGTGTTCGGGTCTGCGGGGCGAGGCGCGCCGAGGGCGGATGCTGCCGTTCGTCATCGAGCTCGACGGGCAGTTCGCCGGCCAGATCACCATCGGCAACGTCACGCACGGCGCGCTGCGCTCGGCGTGGATCGGCTACTGGGTCACCAAGGAGTTCACCGGTGCGGGCGTGGCGACGGCGGCTTTGGCGCTGGGGCTCGACCATGCCTTCGGCCCGGTGATGCTGCACCGGGTGGAGGCCACGGTGCGGCCCGAGAACGCGGCCAGTCGGGCGGTGTTGGCCAGGGCGGGTTTCCGGGAGGAAGGCCTGCTCAAGCGCTATCTCGATGTGGACGGCGCGTGGCGCGATCACTTGCTGGTGGCCATCACGGTCGAGGAGGTCGAAGGCTCGGTGGCTGCCCGGTTGGTGCGCTCGGGCCGGGCGAGCTGGACTTAGCGGCGAAATTTCCGAGAGCAATTTGTTACTCGTGTGACTTATGTGGCTAATGGTGCTTGTATCCGGTGAATTACAGGTGTGTAATTGACCTCGGCGCGCCGCCTACGGATGCGCTGGTCACGGACCTAGCCTGAAGGGGAAAGGAAAGGCGTCATGCCAAGCATCCCCCAATCTCTGTTGTGGATCTCCCTCGTCGTGCTGTGGCTCTTCGTGCTGGTGCCGATGCTGGTGAGCAAACGCGACAATGTCCGGCGCACAAGCGATGTCGCGCTGGCGACCCGCGTGCTCAATTCCGGGCGCAATGCCCGGCTGCGACGTCCGCGCGCGTCGGCCGGCCATAACAGCGACCCGCACTGGCAGCCGGCCGCCGAGTATGAGGCCGAGTACGCCGAGGATCTCCACGACGAAACGGCAGACGAGTCGTCGCGCCGTCGCGCCGTGGTGCTCGCGGCCGCCGTCGAAGAGTCGGCCGAATCGCCCTACCTCGACGTCGACATCGTCGACGAGGACTCCGGCGCCCTGCCACTCGGCGACTCATTCCGGAAGGAACAGGCCGGTCCGCAGACCGAAGAGCTGACGCTCGATTTCGACGCCCCGGAGCCCGAAACGGCCCCGCAGCCGGTGGCCGAGACCACGCATGAGGCTGCCGAAGCCGACGAGCCGATTGCCGAAGAGGCCGATTCCGAAGAAGTCATCACCGAGGACGACCTCACCGACGATGACCTCACCGACGATGACTACGAGTACGTCGAGGATTCGTCGGGTCTGGAAGCCGAGGCCGACAACGAGCCCGAGCTGGCCGAGTCGATGGCCTCCGCACGGCGCAACCGCTACGAGTCCAAGACCGCGCAGGCGGTGAGCGCACGCAAGTACGCCTTCCGTAAGAAGGTCCTGCTGACGATGTCGGTGCTGCTGGTGCTCTCCGCGGTGGCAGCCGCGGTGCTGTCGCCCGGGCTGTGGTGGGCGGTCGGCTCGGTGGCCACCGTGACCGTGCTGTACCTGGGTTATCTGCGGCGTCAGACCCGTATCGAGGAGCAGGTGCGGCGCCGGCGTGCGCAGCGGATGATGCGTTCGCGGCTGGGCGTCGAGAACACCGGTGACGGCGAGTTCGACGTGGTGCCCTCGCGGCTGCGCCGCCCGGGTGCCGCCGTGCTGGAGATCGACGATGAGGACCCGGCCTTCGAGCACCTGGAGTACGGCCGGCTCGCCCGCGAGTACGACCTGCCGCGGGCAGCGGGGCAGTAGCCGCCGGTTTCGGCTGCCGCAGGTGTTCCTGGTAGCCTCCTATCGGTCAAGGGGCTATAGCGCAGTTGGTAGCGCGTCTCGTTCGCATCGAGAAGGTCAGGGGTTCGATTCCCCTTAGCTCCACAATGAGAACCCCCAGTTGATCGGGGGTTTTCTTGTTTCCCGGGTAGCCGCTTGACACCCCCGGGACCGCAGTGGGACCGCAACAGGCCGAACTCAGCCTTCAGCCCCACACCCCAGCTGTCTCGGCTCCGTAGAACTGAAGTTCTGTGGGCCGACCGGCCTGATTGCGCGTCCGCACGAGATCCTCCGCGCGTGCCCGAATCATGCCGCAGTTTAGTGAAGGGTCTCCGTGGAGACCGACGTAGAGGGCGTCGAACGCGCCCTTCGCGATGCTGTCCAGGATGTGTTGGTCATTCTCCGACATCGCCATGCCGTGAATGAACAGCGACCCGGGCGACCTGGACAGCTGCGTGTGGCAGTACGTCAGATAGGCACTTCGCGCGATTCGCGCTTGCTTGTTGATTGAGCTGCCTTCGGTGACCACAAGCGGGTACTTTCCCGCCGCAAGATTCGCCTTCAGCTGGTCAACGATGGGACCGCCGGAGTACCCCAACTTTCGAAGCTCTCCATCATCGAGATAGAGGTGCATCGCTCCGTGGAGGTAGAAGATCTTCTGATCATCTGACGTCTCGGGGAGACTCCATGTGAGCGGCAGGCCAGGCCCGGGGCGGCTGAAACCATCGTTGCGAACTGCCGCTGGCGAGGAGAGTGAAAGTTGTTGCAAAACAGTCCAATACAGGAGCAGATCATAGTTGAGTGTGAAGATGCGACCGAAATGACTCAGAAACTCGCGGGCGGACTTGTACTTGGCCACCGGGATCGTCGGCGCTGAGTGTGGATGGTTCTTTGTAAGTGCATCGACTAGACCACGCTTCACATGTACAGCGTCCGCTGAGAGCTTTGTGCACAGGGTGGTGTTGGATGGGTCGTACAGTTTGACCAGATTGGCTGAGTGCTCCAGGTTGTGTATGACGGTCTCAAAATCGTCGCTGGCTGCGTGCCCGAACAGTTCGTCCTTGCCGACGGAAAGTTCAGTCATCGGCGCGACATCGCGAAGTTGCGAGTATGCGAACGCTTCATCGAACGCGCGGCTGAACCCGTTGCCCAGCAGAATTGAAAGAGGCGACTGACGCTGTCTTGCGGCAGCAATTGCTTCTGCGTAAGAGATTAAGCCCGACATGTTGGGCACTCTAATTCCCGCTGTGCAGCTCCGAGTGACAGATGGTGCGCGTGGCGGCCGGAATTGCCGAATCAAGCTCAACGGCAACGGCATCGAGATCGGTGTCGAACAGGTCGGCGTAGGTATCCAGCGTCATGGATGCCTTTGCGTGTCCCAGCATCCGCTGCACCGCTTTCACGTTCGCCCCGGCACTGATCGCGAGCGATGCGGCAGTGTGGCGCAGATGGTGCTGCGTGATCACCGGGAACTCGGGGGTGACCGCGCGACCCGACTTCGCCTCTTTGGCTCGCTGCTCGATGCTGTCGACGCGCAGGGCCTCGACGGCGGCGGCGCGCTGTGATCGGGAAGTTCACATGCCGCCTCAACCCGCGGGGATGACCCCCGACATCGGCCGCAGCAAACGACCATCGACGCTGCAGCAGAACTTTCAGTCTTGTCGGCCCACCTTCGTACAATGCGAGCGGTTGCTTTGTATTCCTCTAAGACGACCGAAACCTTGTCCGGATAGAACAACTCCTACTTATGGAGGCACTGTGGTCGCGGAATGGGCACTCCCGTTGGCGAAAACCGCGGGACCGCTCGCAGGGAACTTGGTCGCAAAACCGCTGAAAAGTCTGTACCTGCCGTGGTTGGTGGCATTCACAACTCGGAGACAAGCGAAGAAAGAGCATCTCGGCGTGCTGCCTTATTGGAAGCTGCGCAAGTTGCTCAGCACTGGTGAACCTCTCGAAGCGTTCAGAACCGGCGAGCCAGAGCGTTACGTAGAAGTCGGTCGGGCATTGCAGGCTCTCCGCCAGAATCCAGGCTCTGAGAAAGAAGCCGCTGCAGAGGGCCCGCTCGCGGTAGTCTTGTTGAAGTCGTACACCGCCGCACTGGATCCGAACACAAACGTCGCAATGTACAGCGCCATCACGGCAGAGCGGGTTAGTTCGAGGATCGAAGAGCGAGAGTCCGCGCGCTACGCCGGGGATACAACGTTCGAGCAAAACCTCGACCGCATTCCTCCCCATCGCGCCGAGGAAGCCCGCGAACTCAGGAGCGCTTGGCCGGCCGTGACGCAGTTCGTCCACGAATTTGTGCGTTCGGGCGATCGAACATCAGCGCTTGTCGCCTGGCATAACAATCCTCCGACGTGGTTTCAATCGCGGCCTTCCGAGGCCATTGTGTGGTTTGCAAACCTGGCGAACGACTATGGCCTTCGCGAGATAGCGTCCGCAGCGTTTGGCGATGCCATCGATGCTGGTGCGATACCGGAGGCGCGATGGCGAACTCGCCAGCTCCTTTTGGGTAGTGACGACATCGCGGAACTGGCGCCATTGCTGGCGGCATACGCAGAAGATGACCCGATCGCGTCTGCGATATGTACCGCCACCGCCGAGAGCCACTCCGCGGCTGCGATGAAGCTTCGCGACTGGGAACCTGAGTCTCTCTCGGACAACGCCCGGAAGATGGTGCTGCTGTCCCAGCTAGTCTCGGCTGACGACATAACGGAGGCAATCGCACTTGGTGAGCTTGGTGCGAATCACTACCGTAGCGCGACCTGCCACGTTCTTCTCGCACGGTTCCTCATAATCCGTGGCGGGTCGAGAAGGACCACATTGGACTTCGCGGATCTTGAGCGAGCTCTTGAAGCGGCCATTACCGCACGTGACGCGATTCGGGCATGGGACGGCCCGAGTGACGGGGCAGTAGAAGTCGCAGTCGTTGCTGCTCGCCTCCTCGGCCGGACGCAACAGGCCTGGCGTCTGGCGTCTGCACCACCAGAGGGGACGGCTACAGCACGCGAAGCCGCAAGTATCGGCGTTCGCCGGGAGGCGGCGACGATGGCGGCGCAGGTGAAAACTCCTCAAGCCGCGCGTGAATTGGCCGTCGGAACGGGACCAAGGACCGAACATGAAGTTGAGGCGCTCATCGCCCTTTTTGCCCGAGACGACGATGCCGCGCTCGCACAGTTTCAGGCGGCGATTGAATACGTAGTTGAACCAACCGAAGTCGAACAGCTGAGCCTGCAAATTGCTCTGCTAGGCGCTCGCTCGCCGAAGCTCGAACAATTGCCGGCGGAGCGGCAGGAGGAACTCAATCTCATTGCCGACGCGCGGAACGGCAGTGACCAAGCGATCTCGATTCTTCGCACACGTGCCCGGTCCAGCCGCTTGCTAGCACGCGTGCTGATTGGTCTCGCGATCGAGACCCAAGATGCGCGAGCGCTGGCAGAGCAAGCCGAGCAGTCCGGCCGTCGCTGGTCAGATCCAGATTTTCTACTCATGGCGGCAGAGCAGTACATCGATCTCGAGCAGTACGATTCTGCGGTCCAGTGCGCTGACGAGGGACTGCATCTCGGCAGCCCGGCCTGGGAAGGCGCGCTTCGCGCGCACAACGTAAAAATCCAGGCATTTACCGTGCGCGGTATGTGGGCGCCTGCCGTCAACGTCGCCATGGACGTTCTCACCAGGGAGCCCGAAAACCGGAGTGCTGCATGGGCGCTCACTCTGTGTCAGTACCACCTCGGGCGCTTTGGGCAGGCCTGGAAGTCATACACCGACGTCGGTGACCGACCCGAACCTCGCGACGAGCAGGAAGCATTAGTGCGGTTAGACCTGTGGCGTCGGTTCGAGCGAAACGCATCGAACATCGGCACGCTCAGCTCTCTCCTTGAGCAGTTTCCTGAGAGCCGAGCAGTCAAAGCTTCTGTGGTCAGTTCTCTGCTGGGTATACCGCTAGACGACGACGACTCCGAAATGGCTGAACGCATCCGCGGGGTGATCGCGCCCCTACTTGAAGAACTGCCAGATGTTTTCGTCCAGCAGGAGATCGACCAAGATAACCCCCTGGAATCGTTTCGTGAGTTTTTACGCGATCAGCCAGATACATCTGAGCAAGATTCCAGACTCGAAGAAGGCCGGTTGCCCATAGGCATGGCGGCGACTTTGCACCGAAAGAGTTTAACCGAAGTCCTAGCTATCCGAACCCGAGCGCCCCTCTTCGCCGGTGACAGCGAAACCTTCGAGACTGAAGTTTCCGCCGCGTCACGCGCAATGGGGTCTCGGGTAATTATTGACCTGACGGCGCTATATGCAATATCGGGGATGAATGAGTCTTTAGCGGATCTGCTTCTCGGACGCTTTCTCGAACCAACTGGAACTCGTGCGCAACTCATCGACTCGATCCAAGGTAACGATCGATTGGCGGGGCTGTCGACGTTGCAGATCGGATTGGCTCCCGACGGCTCTGCCGTCCCGATAGTCATTTCGACCCAGGAGGCGGAGGCGCGACATCAACGAGCTCAACGCATCCGGGCACAGTTCGAAAAAGTGACGACGAACGATACGTTGGACATCGCGAACTTCCCTGAGATTAGTTCAGCTGGAACCGGTGCCGCTTTCGCGTGGGTCTCCGCGCTTGACAGCGCAATTGAAGGCGGCCATCCACTATGGTGCGACGACCGCATGACGAGAAGGTTAGCGGTCGATAGGGGAGTAAGTGCTTTCGGCACGCAGGCGCTAATCGAAGCGCTCAGACGTGGCGGCACGATAACCGACGACGTGGCAGTTGCGCACCAGGCCGGCCTCGTCGCGCGTTACTTTGTCGGCTTGAGTTTCAGAGCCGATATTCTAACTCACGCTGCGGCTATCGACGGCTGGAATCCTCGCGGTTGCGCTGCCTTCATCGCTCACGGTGGTGCGACAGCTGATGCGAGCCCGCTCATCGCCTTCGCCATGCAGGCAATCAGACGCAACATCGGCGACCCTGACGCACTGCGCCAGTGGATCGCGGCGGTCGCCTTTTGGCTTGTTAGTGTTGCCCCGTCGGCGCAGGCCGCGCAGGGAAATCTGGGAATCCTGCTATCGACATTGCTACAGCAGCCCTGGCTGGAATCGAGCAAATTACCGTTCGTCCTCCAAGGGATACGGGACGGCATCGGGACCAAAGAAATCCCAGACCCATTGAAGGACGTCATGGAGCAGCACTATCGCCTGTTGGCCCAACAATCTAGCTGGGAACAGGCGGCACAGTCGATCCGGTTATTATTCTCTTTGGCTAGTCAGGAAGATCGTGTTACCGCAGCCGAAGTCGTCCTCCAAGTCCGTTGATCTGTGCGCTTCTCCCGCGAGACAATTTCTTAGAGTTCGAACTGGACCACCTACGAGCGCCGCGTAGTCATTCGTTGCCGTGACCTGGCCAGACGATGTACTTGGGTTCAATAGCCCCATTCGCCCCACTTTTGGAACACCTAAGGTGTTGTGTTCGAACCAATAGAGTCCCGCGGAGCGGATCCGCGAGTCCGGCATCAACCTCCCGCAAGTCCTAACGCGCTGCAAGCGGCGCCCTGCTGTGTGAGTTGAGGATTCGGCACGCACGAATTTCCGGCCTGACATCATGGCTCTGGATGCGCTGGCGTGCTCACCTGTCCGTCAGCCCGCGGAGACGGACTGTACGAGACGGGACACCTCGTGTCGGCTGAACCATTGAGGGACGTGCCGACCGTGCCCCAAATGATGCTGTCGGCAGGCAACCTGAACACCGCAGCACTATCCCTGTTTCTCGCACTCCACCTCGCCGTGCAGCCCGTTGTGCCCTGCTTGGTGTTCGACGACCCCGTACAAGCTATGGACGAAGTGCATGGGTCTGCTGCCCGAATAGGTGGCACTTGAGATGGCGTGCCGCGCACCTTCAATGTGATTCGCGATCGAAAGACCTGGCGGAGCCGATTTGCCCCTGTGCGAGCGATTTCCCGCTCCGAATTCGTAGCGCGAAGCCGTAGACGACGCAGCGTGCTATCTGGGCAAAGGTCGCATGAGTGCGACGATGTCGGTTGCCACTGCAATTGCCTCGCGCACATCGGGTTCGGGGAACGGGTGGCCGGCATGAGTCGCGTCGTTGCGGCGATCGATCAACTTGGTTTGGTAGTCGGCAGGGAGGGTGCCGCCGCACTCGTCAATCCAATATGCGCAGCGGCGCCCGAGCATGCGGTTCTTCCGCAGGGCCGCCTCGATAAAGGGCGGTGTGTGGCCGGTGTTGCCAAGGTGCGTCGTGATCATCTGGGTCACTGCGAGCTCGGCGGCGAGGCCTGCATCGAGGATCGCGCGCCGGAAATCGTGACCCGCACATAGTGATCTGGCATCGCGGATGATTAGCCACTCTTGCGGCGGTGTGCCATGGTTCTCCGCGTGGTTCATGCAGGATTGCAGCTCGCTAGCCGTGATGGCGGTGGTATCCGGCCAGACGGCGGTTGCATTCGATGAACCGACGGGCAGGACGTGGCCGCCGCCCTGGATCGGGTGACCGTGAAGAGTGAAAAGGCGCGCCCACAAGCTGGTTTTGTTGAAGTGAAGTCCCGATTCGACGGGGCCAAGCCGCGAGAGGTCTTGGTGGTGAAGGATCTCGATCCAAGCGCTCGCAGCTGCCCACCACGGCGGGGCAGCTTCTGCGATCTGGAAAGCTACGGCGCGGACGCGGTCGTCATCGCCGGTAGTCGCGGAAGCGAGTCTGAATCGATGAATGCGACTTGCTTTGAGTGCGCCGGTAGTGCCGTCCCATCGTGCGGGCTGACCCCAATACGGTGCCAACCCGACGAGACGACTCTGCGGAATGTCGTGTTCTGTGTAGTGCCACGTGGGTTCGCTCAGCCCCTCATGTCGAGCGACCGTACCTGGCGCCGAGGGCAGTGTGATAGTGACCTGGTGCCCGTCGAGCGTGACCGAGTAAGCGGTGTCAAGGGCACCGGAGGTTACGGTGAACGGAACAGGGCACGTGTAGTAGCCCTCAATGACGCGCTGATTATCGAGCATTCGACCCTGAT
>NZ_JBFUKN010000110.1:0-19388 GCF_056400845.1 Mycobacterium sp. P4_H6
GGAGAGGGAGGAAGCGGGAGAGGGAGGAAGCGGCTCGCTTCGRCATCGGCGACTCGTTCACCGTCATGCGGCTGCAACCGGAGCGCAACCTGCGCCCCAGCGCCGCGCTCCCCGCAGCGCTGGCCACGTCGGCGACGCTGCCGGATGAGGCGACGGCCGTGCACCGCGAGTTCGATCTGCAGTGGTTCATGATCAACGGGAACCGGATGGACATGAACCGCATCGACTTTCATGCGACGGTGGACACCGACGAGATCTGGACCGTGCGCAACGTGGACAACTGGCCGCACAACTTCCACGTGCACGACACCCAGTTCCGGATCATCGACATCGACGGTGCGCCGCCACCGCCGCAGCTGGCAGGTCTCAAGGACACGGTGTACACCCCACCTGGACAACGGATCCGGCTCGCGGTCAGATTCTCCGACTACACCGATCCCACCTTCCCGTACATGTATCACTGCCATCTGGCCCTGCACGAGGACCAGGGCATGATGGGCCAGTTCCTGGTGCTCAACCCCGGACAGCAGCCGCAGCCGATGGCCATGGACATGCCTCACGCCATGCGTTGATACCCGTACACCGCGAGTTGCACCCGGTTCTGGGCTCCGAGCTTGTCCATCAGGTTGGCCACATGCGTCTTGACCGTGGTGACGCCGAGGTGCAGCCGGTCGGCGATCTCCTGATTGGACAGGCCCTCGACGATCAGCGGCAGCACATCCTCTTCACGCGTCGTCAGTGGCACCGCCTCGGGACCGTCGGGGACACGCGCGCCGACCGCCCGGGATACCAACCGCTGCAACAGGTGTGGCGAAAGCACGAAGTCGCCGGCGGCCATCCGATGCACCGCCGCGATCAGCTCGGCGGGATCGGTGTCCTTGACCAGGAAGCCCGCGGCCCCGGCCGCCAGCGCGGGGTACAGGTGGTCGTCATCGTCAAAAGTGGTGAGCACCAGAATCTTTGCCTCGGCGCGGGCAGAAAGGACCTGCCCGATGGCGGTGATGCCGTCCACCCCGGGCATCCGGAGGTCCATCAGGATCACATCCGGTGCGAGTTCGGCGGCCAACCGCACCGCCTGCGCACCGTCGGCGGCCTCGCCGACCACGTCGACACCGGGCGACGATTCACACAGCATCCGCAGTCCCGCCCGGACCAGGCGCTGGTCATCGGCGATCAGGACGCGGGTAGCCATGCCCGTACCTGCCATCCGTGCTCGCTGCGGCCTGCGGTGAACGTGCCGCCGCACAGTTGCATCCGCTCCGACATGCCGATGACCCCGAGACCACCCTGATGTTCGTCGACCCCGGCGCTGTCGACGCGGATCTCCACACCGCCACCGTGTCGCGCGATGGACAGTTCGACGGGCCCGCCCGGATCGGCATGCTTCATCACGTTGGTGAGCGCCTCCTGGGTCACCCGCAGCACGGTCAGCCGCGCCATCGCGTCCAGTCCGGTGATCGCCCGGTCGATCTCCGCGTGCACCGTGAAACCCGCTGCGCGGGTGCGTTGCACGGCGGCCTCGATCTCGCTCCACAGCGCCTCGGGCTCCACCATGGCCACCTCGTGCAGGGCCGGGTCACGCAGCGCGGCCTGCCAGCGCCGGATATCGGCCAGCGCATCGGCCGCGGTGCGGTGCACATCGTCGAGCACCTCGGCGACCCGCGGGTCCGCCGTCCCGATCACGTGTTCGGCGACGCCGGCGCGCAGCGCGATGGACGCCATGTGGTGGGCGACCAGGTCATGCAACTCGCGGGCCATGGCACCCCGTTCCTGAGCGCGGACCTCCGATTCCGCGAGGGCCCGGACCTGCCGTTGGCCGCGCAGGTACAGGCCGAGCAACAGCGGCAGCCCGAACGCCGCCGCCACCGTGGTGACATCGGCGGCGCTCCACCTCGGGGCGTGATCGTCGAGTTGTACTCCCAGCACCAGGGCGAGCAGCCAACCGGCGGCCGCGGCGGCGATGACCCGGTCCCGGTCGGTGCGTGCTGTGAGCTCGGCCAAAGACACCGCCGCGAGATAGGGCACCAGTCCGGACAGCCCCCACGCCTGCGCCGCGAACATCGGGATCGCCAGCGCGGACAGCGTCAGCGACACCGGAAACGGCCACCGGCCCCCGAAGAGGAAGACCACGGCCGCTGCGCAGCCCAGTACCCAGTAGCCGGCCGACACCCGGAACTCGCCGGGAAAGGTGCTCACTGCCAGGAGCACCGGCGTCAACAGCAGCGGCGCGCCCCGGAGCAGGAGGGAGTGCACATCCTCAGGCTATCGCGCCGGCGTCCTTCAACTCCTCGATGCGATCCCAGTCCAGGCCGATTTCCATCAGCACGAGCTCGGTGTGTTCGGAGGCCTGCGGCGCCCGGGTGGTCTGCAGCGGCTCGTGGTTGAACTGCACCGGCCCGCGCACCACCTTGAACGGTTGACCGTCTGAGCCTTCGACCTCGACGACCATGTCGTTGGCCAGCGCCTGTTCATCGCTGCCCAGGTCCACCAGGCTCTGGAACGGCGCCCATTGGCCTTTCATGGTCTTGAGGTGCTTGCGCCAGTACTCGAACGGTCTGCTTCGGACCGATTCGGTGATCAGCTCGACGGCGGCCGCGGCGTTTTCGATCAGCGGCAGTACATCGGAGAACCGGGGATCGTCGGCCAGTTCGGGCAGCCCGAGATGCTCGAAGGCGTCCCGGATGTAGCCGGTCGGGCTGACGATACACAGGTTGATGGTGCCGCCGTCCGACGTCAGATAGTTGCCCAGGAACGGGTTCACCGTCGGGCCAACCGAATTCGGCATCACCGAGCGCATCGTCTCGCCGGTCTCCATCCCCTGGGTGACACTGGCTCCTGCCGCCCACCACGCCGTGCTCAGCAGGGACACATCGATCTCGGAGGTCTCGCCGGTACGCTCGCGGTGGAACAGCGCCGCGGAGATGCCGCCGGCGATGTTCATCCCGCCGATCGAGTCACCGAAAGCCGGGATGCCCTGTGAGAGTGCGCCGCCCAGATCCTCCGGGGTCAGCGCGTGCCCGACACCGCTGCGGGTCCAGAACGCCGTGCCGTCGAAACCGCCGGTGTCGCGTTCGTCGCCCTTGTCGCCGTAGGCACTGCCGCGGGCATAGATGATGTTGGGGTTGACCGCGCGGATGTGCTCGACATCGAACTTGTTCTTCTGTCGCTGGGCGGGCATGTAGTTGGTCAGGAAGACGTCGGCGGTCTTGGCGATCTCGTAGAGCACCTCTTGGCCGCCCGGGGTGGAGACGTCGATGCCGACGCTGCGCTTGCCACGGTTGGGGTGCTCGATGAGCGGATGCCGGTTGGGGTCGAGCGCGAACCCGCCCATGTTGATGAACCCGCGCTGGGTGTCACCGCGCACCGGGTGCTCGACCTTGATCACGTCGGCGCCCCAGTCGGCCAGGATCGCGCCGGCGGCGGGGACGAAGGTGAACTGTGCGACCTCCAGGACGCGGACGCCCTCCATGACCTTGCCCATATGTCGTCCTCTCCACTGGTCTACCGGCGACCGTACCGTATTGACGACGGTACCGATCGGCGCGTTTCGGGAAGACTCGAGCCGTTGGCAGGCGATGCACCTACCGAAGGGAGAACATGAATATGACCATCGGCATCATCATCGGATCGATACGGGAGGGCCGCGCCGGCGCCTCCGTCGCGCAGTGGCTCGCCGAGCAGGCGGCACGCCGGGACGCCACCGAGTTCGAGGTCATCGACCTCAAGGAATTCGACGTCCCGCTGCTGACCGCCCCGGTGCCGCCCGCGGCAGCGAACCGCGAGTACGACTCGGAGCACGTCCGGCGGTGGAGCCGGGCGATCGATGCCTGCGACGGATTCGTGTTCGTCACGCCCGAGTACAACCACGGGGTCCCCGGCGCGCTGAAGAATGCGGTCGACAGCCTGGGGCCCGAATGGTCCGGCAAGGCGGTCGGCTTCGTGTCCTACGGAGCGGACGGCGGCGTGCGTGCGGTGGAGCAGTGGCGGCAGATCGTGGCGAACTTTCAGATGTTCGATGTCCGGGCCCAGGTCGCRCTGTCCCTGTTCCAGGAGTTCGGCGCCGACGGTTTCACTCCGCTGGAGCGCCGCGCGGGTGAACTCGACGCACTGCTGGATCAGTTGATCAGTCTGACCGCACGCCTCGGTATATCCCCCGCTTGACGATCCAGGGCTGGAGCACGTTACGCACCGACCAGGCCGGGAAGCGCATCGCCTGACCGGACGGGGCGAACACCTCCAGTCCGTCGGCCTGGGCGCCGAGCACCGACCCCCAGCGGGCCTTCGGTGGCTTGTAGGCACCCATCGGCTTGCCCGCGGCGTACGCGGCGATGTTGCGGGCGAGCAGACCGTCGGCGCGGCTGCGTGCCGAGGCGCGCAGCGGATCGGTGGCCGCGACATCACCGATCGCGAACACCTCCGGGTGGCCGGGGGCCTGCAGTTGTGGTGTGACACGGACGAATCCGCCGTCGTCGAGAAGTTCTGCGGGCAGCCAGCCGGTGTTCGGACTGACTCGGCCGATCGCCCACAGCACCGCATCGGCGCTGACCGCCGGCTGCCCGGTGCTCCAGTGCACCGGCACGCTGGTGATGTCCCCGTGGTCCTCGGGGATGACCGCCCGGTGTCCGGGATGCAATCCGACCCCCGCCGCCGTCAGCCGGGTCTCGATCCTGCTCCACACCCGCCGATGATGCTGTGGCAGTGCGTGTTCGCCGGGGTAGTACAGACCGATCCGGGCGCCGGGCAGCGCGGCCGCGAGATTGGCGGCCGCGCTCACCGCGGCGGCGCCTCCCCCGATCACCGCGATCGATTTCGCCGCGGCCAGCCGCCGGTGCACCGCCTGCAGGTCCGCATCGATCTCGTCGGCGGACTGCAGGTGCGGCCTGCGCCAGAATCCGTTCGTGACACCGGTGGAGATGACCAGGATGTCGTAGGGAACCTGCTCGACGGCGCCGGAGCGGTCGACGCCGACGGTACGGGCGGCCAGATCGAGCCCGGTCAGGGTGCCGTGCAGGGTGCGCACCCGGTCCAGCCCGCGAAACCGTTCGAACCCGGTCCAGTAGTCGCGTGCCCATTCGTGCGGACGGGCGATGCGTACCCCGAGTTCCTGCCCGCTGAGCAGTCCGGGTTTGGCGGAGATGCCGGTGACCTCGAAGCGCTTGGCCAGCTTGAGCGCGGTGAGGACTCCGGTGTCGCCGAGCCCGGCGATGACAACACGCTGCACCACGACACGGTAACCGGCGGCAAGTCTTTCGGTGGCGTTTTTGATAGCTGGGCTAATTTCAGGCCCCGCATCCTTCGCCGCCGCTAGTTGATCGCCGCGATGGCCTTATAGATGCGTTGCTCGCTGACGGGGCGCGGGGTGCCCAGTTGCTGGGCCCACAGACTGACCCGCAATTCCTCGATCTGCCAACCGATATCGGTGACATCGGCCCCGGAGGCGCGGGCCGGGGACAGCGTGCGCAGCAGGTCGTCATAGGCGTCTTCCACGCCGTGCACCCGGTCCATCCGCTCCCGGTCGGCGCCGAGCGCGTGCGGCAGCCGCTCCAGCCGCCTGCCGATCGCCATCAGGTAGCGGGTCAGATCGGCCAACCGGGCGGCCCCGGCGACGGTGACAAAACCCTCGGGCAGCAACCGATCCAGCTGCGCCCGAATGTCGGCGACGGCGTCGGCCTGCGCAGCCGGCGGCCGGTCCGGTATGGCGACCTGCGCCTCGTGGGCGGCGGCCAGCACCTTGCCGACCCGCCCGGCGATATCGGCGGTCGTGGCAACCAGACCCTTGCCTATCCGCGCGGCCACGGCATCGAAATCGGGTTTGGTCCATACCAATTCCCGGGCCAGCGCATCGACGGCCGCATCGGCGCAGTCCTCCAGCAGCGCGGTCAGCGATCCGTCCGGGTTCGCGTTCAAGGTGAGTCTGGCCCGGGTGTCGAACCCGCGTTCCACCGCCTTGACCGGCGACGGCGCCGTCAGCCGCAGCAGTCGGCGCAGACCGGGCCGCATCGACGCGGTCTGTTCGGCCTTGGTGGCGAAGACCCGCACATCCACCGCGGCGCCGGTGTCGACGAAGGCCGGGAATCCGCGGACGGTGTGTCCGCCGCTGAGTTGTTCGACGGTGCGCGGCAATTCGGCCAGATCGGCCGGCCACGACGTCAGACCGGTTCGCTGCCATTCGCCGGCAACGGCCTGGGCGACCGCCCGCTGCACCGGGGCGGCCAGCCGATCCTGTAGGCCGGCAAGGTCCTTGCCCCGGGCCACCTCGGTGCCGTCGGCGGTCTCCACCGCGAAGGTGACCCGCAGGTGGTCGGGGATCTTGCTCAGGTCGAAGGCCTCGACCGGCACCACCACACCGCTGCGCCTGCGCAGCTCGCGCTGCATCTCGGTAAGCAGGGACCCGGTCCCCGGGTTCAGGTCATCCAGGATGGCCCGCGCGGTGTCCGGGGCGGGCACGAAGTTGCGGCGCAGATCCTTCGGCAGCGACTTGATCAACGCCGTCACCAGTTCTTCCCGCAGGGCGGGCACCTGCCAGGCGAATCCGTCACCTCCGATGCGGGTCAGTACCTCGACGGGAACGTGCACCGTCACACCGTCGTCGGCGGCGCCCGGCTCGAACCGGTAGGTCAGCGGCAGGGCCAGATCCTCGGTGCGCCAGGTGTCGGGATGTTCGTCGGCATCATCGGAGCGCAGTAGGTCGGCGCGGGTGAAGGTCAGCAGGTCGGGCGTCTGGTGTCGCTGCTTCTTCCACCATGCGTCGAAGTGCCTGGCCGACACGGCTTCCGGCGGAATGCGCGCATCGTAGAGGGCGAACAGCTCCTGGTCATCGATCACCAGGTCACGGCGGCGGGCCCGTTCCTCCATCTCCTCCAGTTCCGCGCGCAACGCGGTGTTGTCCCGGAAGAAGTGATGCCGGGTCTGCCAGTCACCTTCGACCAGAGCGTGCTGGATGAACAGGTCGCGGGACACCGCCGGGTCGACCTGGGCGTAGCCTACGGTTCGGCGTGGCACCAGTGGCAGCCCGTAGAGCGTCACCCGTTCGAAGGCCATCACCGCGCCGCGCTGCGCATTCCAGTGCGGCTCGCTGTAACTGCGCTGCACCAGATGCCCGGCCACCCGTTCGATGGATTCGGGGTCGATGCGTGCGGCGGTGCGGCCGAACAGCCGGCTGGTCTCCACAAGATCGGCCACCACGATCCAGCGCGGCGGCTTCTTGGAGAGCACCGATCCCGGGGCCAGCACGAACTTGGTGTTGCGCGCGCCGATGTAGTCGCGGGTCTCGCCCTCCCGAAGGCCGATGTGCGACAACAGTCCCGCTGCCAGTGCGGCGTGGATCCGGGCCGGGTCGGCGTCCTCCCCGGAGTCGCGGATGCCCAGGTCGCCTGCGATGCTGCGCAACTGGCCGGCCAGGTCCTGCCATTCCCGGATGCGCAGGTAGTGCAGGAACTCGTCGCGACACATCCGCCGGAAGGCACTGCCGGAGCGCTCCTTGCGTTGCTCGCGCAGGTAGTTCCAGAGGTTCAGATAGGACACGAAATCCGAGTTGTCGTCGGCGAACCGCGCGTGCTTCTGGCGCGCGGCGTCCTCCCGATCGGCGGGGCGTTCCCGCGGGTCCGGAATGGACAGCGCGGCGGCCAGCACCAGCACCTCCCGCACGCAGTTCTCGGTGTCGGCGGCCAGGATCATCCGGCCGACCCGGGGATCCAGCGGCAGTCGGGCAAGGCGCTGCCCCACTTCGGTGAGCGCGCCGCCTGCGTCGAATGCGCCGAGTTCCTGTAGCAGCTGCACGCCGTCGCGGATGCTGCGCGCGTCGGGCGGGTCCAGGAACGGAAAGTCCTCGATGTCACCGAGTTTGAGTGCGGCCATCTGCAGGATCACCGCGGCCAGGTTGGTGCGCAGGATCTCCGGATCGGTGTAGCGGGGCCGGGATTCGAAATCGTCCTCCGAGTACAGCCGGATACAGATGCCCGGGGCGGTGCGCCCCGACCTGCCCGCGCGCTGCGCGGCCGAGGCCTGCGAGATCGGTTCGATGGGCAGCCGTTGCACCTTGGTGCGCCTGCTGTAACGGGAGATCCGCGCGGTACCGGGGTCGACGACGTACCGAATGCCCGGCACCGTCAGCGAGGTCTCGGCGACGTTGGTGGCCAGCACGATTCGCCTGCGGGCCGTGCTGGTCGTGAACACCTTCTGCTGTTCGGCGGTCGAGAGCCGGGCATACAGCGGCAGTACCTCGGTGCCCTGATCCACCAGGCCGCGCAGGGCGTCCGCGGTGTCGCGGATCTCGCGTTCCCCGGACAGGAACACCAGCACGTCGCCGGCCGGTTCGGCCTCCAACTCCCCGATGGCGTCGACGATTGCCTCGGTCGGATCGCGCATCTCGGTGCGGACGATCTCGTGATCGGGGTCGTCGGGGTCAGCCGAGTCGTCCCCGTCGTTGCCGCCGCCTACCGGCACTTCCAGCGGCCGGTACCGGATCTCCACCGGGTAGGTGCGCCCCGACACCTCGACGATGGGCGCGCCGTTGAAGTGCTCGGCGAAGCGCTCGGGCTCGATGGTCGCCGAGGTGACGATCACCTTGAGGTCGGGTCGGCGCGGTAACAACTCGCGCAGGTATCCGAGCAGGAAGTCGATGTTGAGGCTGCGTTCGTGTGCCTCGTCGAGGATCAGGGTGTCGTAGCGCAGCAGTCGGCGGTCACGCTGGATCTCGGCGAGCAGAATGCCGTCGGTCATCAGTTTGATCAGGGTCGAGTCGCTGGCTTGATCGGTGAACCGGACGGTGTAGCCGACCGTCGACCCCAGCGGGGTGCCGAGCTCATCGGCGATGCGCTGGGCCACCGTACGGGCAGCCAGCCGGCGCGGCTGGGTGTGCCCGATGGTGCCGCGGATACCGCGCCCGAGCTCCAGGCAGATCTTGGGCAGCTGGGTGGTCTTACCCGAACCGGTGGCCCCGGCGACGATCACCACCTGGTTCGCACTGATGGCTGCGGCCAGCTCGGCACGGCTGTCGGTCACCGGCAGGTCGGGGTAGGTGATCTCCGGGACGGCGGCTTGCCGGGTCAGCACCAGTGCTTCGGCGGCGCCGAACTGTTTGATCAGGGATTCCGGCGGGTCGCCGTGCAGCCCCTTGAGGCGTCGCCCCAACCGGGACGCGTCCCGGAAGGTCAGATCGTCCAGCTTGGCGCGCAACGCGCGGATGGACTCGGACTGGGCGGACACCCGGGCAAGGATAGGCGGTTGACCGTCACCCCCGCCCGGGTGCAGGCTCGAGGCCTCGACGTCTGGATTTCTCCCGGGAGGCCTCCATGTTCGATTACTTCGGCGCCATGCTGCGTGACTGCCTGGACGTCGGTCCGCAGATCGGCCGGCCCGATTTCCCCGCACTCATCACCGACGACGTCCGGTTGCACGTCCTGGCCGGGCAGGTGGCCGCTGCCGAATGGGGACAGGCCGAGGCCCACGCGCCCGTCACGATCACCGCCACCCACATCCTGGCCACCGAACACGGCCTGGTGTACGCGGCGGTGCTGTCGACGCCACACCGGCGCCCATGGCATTACCTGGCCGCACCGCACAGCCTGTTCGACCAGATCGCCGATCGGGTGCACGATGTGCCGCCGCCGGGCGGGTCGGTGGCCGCGGTCGACTGCCGCCTCGACCACGACCTCACCTCGATGTGGCAGTTCGAGGCCGCGCTGCGCAGGATGCTCGACGACTATCCGGCGTTCGAGTTGGAGCTCTCCGGCGCCCAGTAGTCGAGCATCGCGGCGAAGGTGTCGAAGGCCGGCTTGGAGGGCCCGTAGGCCGCCTCGAAGTGCACGCTCAGCGGGAAGCCGAGCCCGCCGACGCCGTCGATCACCCGCTTGTACAGATCCAGCATCTCGCGGCGCTTGGCGTCGGGATCCAGCGGAGCCAGTCTGCTGACGAACTCCTGTTCGGCGGCCACGGCCGCGTTGCCGGGGTCCTGGATGAGCCAGTTGATCAGCCCGACCTTGGATTCCAGCTTCGGGACGAACCCGAACGACAACAGGATCTCCGGACGGTGATMGGTGGTCCGGGCGAATTCGGTCAGAAAGCCGACGATGGCGTCCGAGTACAGCAGCTGGGTCATCCCATAGGTGGCGCCCTGGTTGCATTTGAAGTTGAACCGGCCCTGCTCACCGTCGCGGGTCGGGATCAGGATGACCCCGCGGTTGGGCACCAGGCTGTCGAACGTGGACAGTGCGTCGGTGGGGGCGACACCGCCGCCCTCGCCGTCGCTGAGCGTGCGGGGCACCCCGACGAAGGCGATGCCGTCGAAGTTCGCCCCGTTCAGTTCGGTGAGCCTGCCGCGCAGCGCCGGTTCGTCCAGGAACGACGTCACCTGGGTGCACAGTCCGCGGGAGCCGGGCAGCTCGGGCTGGATCAACGACCAGTACTCCAGCACGTCCATCTTGGGCTTCATCTCGATGGGACGGTCGTCGTCCTCGTCGATCATCCCGGGGATCATGACGTGCCCGACCTCGACGCCTGTTTCCTGCGACAACGCCCGGACCTTGATCGCCTCTTCGACGGCGTACTGCGCACCCCGTTCCACGTTCGGCGGGACGAGTTCGAGCGCGACGGTGTTGAGCGGCACGACCGCCACCCTAAGGTGCGGAGCATCGCCGTGGTAAACCCTGGGCATGGCTGAACGCGTCACCTTCCCCAGCGCGACCGGGCCCGCCCTGGCCGGTCTCATCGACCTGCCCGAGGGTCCCGTGCGCGGTTGGGGCGTCTTCTCGCACGGATTCACGCTCGGCAAGGACTCACCGGCCGCGGCGCGGATCTGCAAGCAGCTGGCCGCCGACGGGATCGGCATGCTGCGCTTCGATGCGCTCGGCCTCGGCGGCTCCGAGGGGGACTGGGGTGACGGATCGTTCACCTGCAAGGTCGACGACGTCATCGCGGCATGCCATTTCATGACCGCGCGCGGTACCCCCGCCGATCTGCTGGTGGGCCATTCGTGGGGCGGCGCGGCGGTGCTGGCCTGCGCGCGTGATTGCGCCGGGGTGCGCGCGGTGGTCACCGTGGGCGCGCCGTTCGACCCGACCCATGTCGAGCACCAGTACGACGCGTGTCTGGATCAGGTGTTCGCCGAGGGCAGCGGGCAGTGGATGGTGGGCGGCAAGACGCTGACGCTCAAGCGCGCGTTCGTCGAGGACGTGCGGCGCGCGAAGCTGGACGACAAGATCAAGGCTCTCCGGCTGCCGCTGCTGATCCTGCATTCGCCGACGGACAACACCGTCGGCATCGAGAACGCCAGCGATATCTTCCGGACCGCCCGGCACCCTCGCAGCTTCGTCTCGCTGGAGGGTTCCGAGCATCTGCTCACCGGCCCGGGTCAGGCCAAGCGCGCCGGCCGCATCATCGGGGCGTGGGCGGACGCCTACCTGCGGTGATCATGTCGGCCCGCGGCACCACCTTGACCCGTTCGCGGCCCTGTTCCCCACCGAGTGCGACCTCGTGGGCGTCCAGACGTTCCCATTCGGCCCAGGTGGTGTAGTCCACGTTGTTGGCGGACAGGTGGCCCAGGATGGCGTCCGGGTCACCGACCTCGGGCGGGCGGATGCCCGGCAGGTCGGCCAGCAGGCTGGCGATCGTCTCGGCCGCATCGGATTTGGTGTGGCCGATCAATCCGATCGGGCCGCGCTTGATCCAGCCCGTGACGTAGGTGGCGTCGACCACCATCCAGTCCGCGTCGAGCACCCGGCCCGCGTCGTTGGGGACCACGCCGGCATGGTGATCGAACGGCAGATCGGCCAGGTGTGAGGACAGGTAACCGACCGCGCGGTAGACGGCCTGGACCGGCCAGTCGGTGAACTCTCCTGTGCCCCTAACGGTTCCGTCGCCGATCAGCTCGGTGCGCTCGGTGCGCAGTCCCTCCACCGCATCGGTGCCCAGCACCGCGACCGGCGACTGGCACAGGTGGATGTGGATGCGGTGCGGCGCGCCGGTGGGCTCCCGGTCCATGTACTTCATCATGGTGTCGACGACGAGCTTGATGGACTTGGTCGAGTTGATGGCCTTCTGACTGGCCTCATCGATCTCGAAACCCTCCGGATGCACGATGACGTCGACACTCGGTGAATGCGACAGCTCACGAAACTCCATGGGCGAGAACTTGATCTGGGCCGGACCGCGCCGGGCGAAGACATGGATGTCGGTCGCCTTGTTCAGCGCCAATCCCTGATAGACGTTGCCGGCGATCTCGGTGCCGAGCTGTTCCTCGGCGGGCTTGGCCAGCACCCGGGCGATGTCGAGGGCCACATTGCCCGCCCCGAGCACGGCGACCTCGCGGGCCTCCAACGGCCAGGTGCGCGGCACGTCGGGGTGCCCGTCGTACCAGGACACGAAGTCCGCCGCGCCGTAACTGCCGGGCAGGTCGATACCCGGGATGTCCAGCGGGCGGTCCCGGCGCGCGCCGGTGGAGAAGATGACGGCGTCGTAGTGACGCCGCAGGTCCGTCAGCGTGATGTCGGTGCCGTAGTGGACGTTGCCGATGAAGCGAATCTCGTCCCGCGAGAGCACCCGGCGCAGGGCCTTGATGATCTCCTTGATCCGCGGGTGATCGGGGGCGACGCCATAGCGGACCAGGCCGTACGGCGCCGGCAGACGATCGAACAGGTCGACCCTTGCATTCGCATATTCACTGGTCAGAGTGTCGGACGCATAGATGCCGGCTGGGCCGGCCCCGATGACCGCCACACGGATCTCTCGCATGAGCACCTCGCTTAGATATGGGTAAGGCAACCCTAACTTGGTACGCGGGTACCGCAAGGCCTACCCCGGCCGGGTGCGGTAGTTTCGTCCCATGAGCGCCATGCCCGCAGCCTTCATAGGCCACGGCAGCCCCATGAATGCGCTGGACACCAATCGCTACACCGACGCCTGGCAGGCGTTCGGGCAGTCGGTGCCGCGGCCGCGCGCCATCCTGGTGGTCAGCGCGCACTGGTACATCAACGCCACCGCCGTCACCGCGATGGCACGGCCCCGGACCATCCATGATTTCTACGGTTTTCCGCCAGAGCTCTATGCGGTCGGGTACCCGGCGCCGGGGCTGCCCGCCCTGGTCGACGAGGTCGCTGAGATCGTGGAGCCGACCTGGGTGGGCGCCGACCAGGACAGCTGGGGCATCGACCACGGCACCTGGTCGGTGCTGCTGCACGCCTTCCCGGAAGCCGACATCCCCGTGGTGCAGCTGTCCATCAACGCCGAGCAACCGCTGGAATACCATCTCGACCTCGGTGCGCGGTTGGCCCCATTGCGCCGACGCGGCGTCCTGGTGCTCGGCAGCGGGAACATCGTGCACAACTTACGGGTGATGTCTCCGACTCTGCCTGACAGCGGATTCGACTGGGCCGCAAGGTTTGACGACGCTGCCCGTGAGCTGCTGACCTCAGCGCCCGCCGAGGTGCTGAGACTGCGCGAGCACCCTGATTTCGATCGAGCGGTGCCCACGGCCGACCATTTCATCCCGATGCTGTACTTCGCCGGACTGGCCGGAGCCACACCCGCCACCGTGCTTGTCCAGGGTTACACCTATGGCTCGTTGTCGATGACGTCCTACACGCTCTGATCACGGGCGGCACGGACCGCGGGCGCGGTCGACGCCGGTAGCAACCCCCGCGGATCGCTGGGTCGAAGCACGTCCACCACGACGCCGTCCGCGAAGCGGTACGGCTGCCCGGCGATCAGACCGACGAGTTGCCTTCGCAGCCGCGACATCTCGGCACGCACGGTGACCACCCGGGAACGGTCGCCATACAGATCCGCGGCCAGCTCCGGTGCGCTGCGCCCCTCCGGACGGGTGGCGAGCACCAGCAGTATCTCGGCGTGCCGCGGCGAGATGTCGCGACACCAGGTGCCCGACTGCCCCACCATCGACAGTGTCGGCGCACTGTGGTTACGCAGGTCCAGCGTGGCGCGCCCCGCCGGACCGTCGGCGGCCATCTCCTCGACCGGCCGCACCAGCCACCCGCCCGACAGCGGCTCCAGCTCACAGGCACCGAGTGCGGGTATCCACGCGCGGCCGGCCCCGGCGTTGTGCGGCAACAGGATCCGATTGTGCGGCGGAAGTGAATCCACCGCCGCGACCCAGCCTTCCGGGTCGACCGCGAGCGCCGGCGAGCCCATCCGGGCCAGCATCGGGGCAGCGACCGCCCGCAACCGGTTCAGCGTGCGTTCATGGGCTTCACGCAGCCGCGATTCGGCCAGCCGCGCCACCAGGTCCACCAGCGCCACGGTGGTGGGATGCACCGTCGAGGCAGGTCCGGACACGTCGACGGCACCGATCACATGCCCGGTGCGCGGGTCACGGATCGGCGCGCCCGCACACGTCCAGGCGTGATGGCTGCGCAGGAAGTGCTCGGCAGAGAAGATCTGCACCGCCCGCCGGGACACCAGCGCGGTACCGATCGCGTTGGTCCCCACCGCAGGTTCGCCCCAGTGGGCGCCCTCGACGAAGCCCAGCCGGTCGGCCTGTGACAACACCCGGGGTGTGCCGGAGCGCCACAGCACCCGGCCGCGCGCATCCGCCACCACCAGGATGTTGTTGCCGTCGGCGATCACCGATTCCAGGCCCCGCGAGATGTCCTCGAGCACCGCCGTCAGACCCGAGGACTGCCGCAGCAGATCCAGCCCACTGCGATCCACATCCGGCGGGTCGTGATGCTCGGGGTCAATTCCACTGCCCAGCAGCCTGTTCCAGGAGTCCGCGATGACGGTGCGCGGTTTCGCCGGAGCCCGGGACCCGGCCATCGTCGCGTCATACACCTCGGACAGCAGCATGGCGTACCGACGCGGGTCGTCACCGACGGCGACCGCGGGCTCGGGGATCGAGGATCCTGCCATTGCCCCGATTGTGCTCCCCGTCACACGGGCTGTCACGTGCGGGTCACCGGTAGACCATGCCCCCGTCAATCAGGCCGGCCTGCCCCGTCATGTAGTCCGCGCCGGGTCCGGCCAGGTAGGCGACGTATCCGGCGACATCCTCCGGCGTCTCCGGCCTGCCGAGTGCAATGGTGGCGGAGAACTTCGCGAAGGTCTCGCCTTCCGCGGCGCCGGTCAGTTCGGCGAACCGCTTGTCGATCTCGACCCACATGTCGGTGCCGACGACGCCCGGGCAGTACGCGTTGACGGTGATGCCGGCCCCGGCGTGCTCCTTGGCCGCGGCCTGGGTGAGCGCCCGGACTGCGAATTTGGTGGCGCTGTACGGGCCCAGCATCGCAAACCCCTCGTGACCCGCGATGGACGAGGCATTGATCACCTTGCCCCTGGTGCCGAGCTCGGTGAACTTGGCGACCGCGGCCTGGATGCCCCACAACACACCGTCGACGTTGATCGCCCACAACCGTGACAGCTGTTCCGGGGTCACCTCCGCAATCGGTCCCACCAAGGCGATCCCGGCGTTGTTCACCATGATGTCGAATCCGCCGAGGGCGCTCGCGGCGTGCTCCACCGCGTCGAAGACGGCCGCGCGGTCGGAGACGTCGGCGACGAATGTGGTGACTTTGGAGCCGATTTCGGTGATCTCGTCGGCAACGCCGGCCAGCGCGTCGGCACTGACATCGACCAGCGCCAGGTCGGCTCCCTGGCCGGCCAGCTCGTGGGCGATGCCGCGGCCGATACCGCGGCCCGCGCCGGTCACCAGTGCCACCTTGCCGACCAGCGGGGCGGGAATGGTGCGTGTCATGACCGACCCTTCGAGTCGGCGGGATCGACCAGAACCTTCATCTTGGTTCCGGCATGCAGGGCCTCGAAGCCCTCATCGACGACATCATCGATACCGATGGCGGTCACCCACCCGGTGGTGTCGTAGGTCCCGCGCGACATCAGGTCGATGACGGCTTCGAAATCGGCTGCGGTGTAACACAGCGAGCCCTGAATGCGGGATTCGTTCATCACCAGGTTCAGCAGCGGGGTGGTCAGCGGCTTCTCGTAGATCGCCACGCTGACCATGGCCTTGCGCGCACCGACGCAGGCCAGCGCGGTCTCGACGGCGGGGGCCACCCCGGCGGCGTCGTATACCGCGCCGGCACCGCGGCCGCTCGTGTGGTCGGCGATGAAGGACGGTACGTCGACGGCGGTCGGATCCAGGGTGCGCGCGCCGAGCGCTTCGATGGCGGCGCGTCGCGTGGCGGATGGCTCGACGACGAAGGTGTCCTCGATACCCTTGCCGCGCAGTGCGAACCACAGTCCGATGCCGATGGGGCCCGCGCCGAACACCATCGCAGTGTCGCCGGGGTGCGCATCGCCCAGGGTGGCCGCGTGATAGGCCACCGACATGGGCTCCACCAGCGCGCCGAGTTCCAGTGACACATTGTCGGGCAGCTTGTGCAGCATGTTCACCGGCACGACGGTGTACTCCGCCATCCCGCCGTCGGACATGAGTCCGTGGAAGCCGATCTGGGCGCAGATGTTGTAGTTGCCCGCTTGACACGGTCCGCATTTCCCGCACCGGTAGATCGGTTCGATCGCCACCCGGTCCCCCTCGGCCCAGCCGCGGACCCCGGCGCCGAGTGCGGTGATGGTGCCGGAGAATTCGTGGCCCATCACCACCGGCAGCTGCTGGCCGGTCAGCGGGTGCGGTTCGGTCGGCACGAAGATCGGCCCGGCATAGTATTCGTGCAGGTCCGTGCCGCAGATCCCGTTGAATCCGACCTTCACCTTGACGGTCCCGGGCCCCGGCTCCGGCTCGGGTACGTCGGTCACATCGACTTTGTTCGGCCCGTAGTACACAGCTGCTCTCATGCCTGCAGTTCTATGTGACCTGGCGCACACCGCGAAAGAGTTGCAGGGGGTTGCAGCCCTTGCGCTCGCATCGAGCCCGGGTGTGTGCTGGCTCACATGACACAGATCGCTGACCTTCCGGTTGCCCCCACCTCCCGCATCTCGCCGCAAGAACGCGTGGACGCCTGGCTCTCCGAGTTCGACACGGTCCTGGCCACCCGCGACATCCAGCGGGCCACCGGGATGTTCGCCGTCGACAGCTTCTGGCGCGACCTGGTGTCGTTCACCTGGAATCTGAAGACGATGGAGGGTCGAGACGCGATCGGCGAGATGCTGGAGAACCGGCTCACCGGGACGGACCCGTCACGTTTCCGGACCCGTGAGCCCGCCACCGATGACGGTGACGGCGTGGTGTCGGCGTTCATCGAGTTCGAGACCGCGGTGGGCCGCGGCACCGGTCACCTGCGCCTGAAACGAGGCGACGACGGAGCGGACACCGCCTGGACCCTGCTGACCGCACTGCAGGAACTCAAGGACCATGAAGAGCGCAAGGGCGCCACCCGGGTGCTCGGCGCGGTACACGGGTCCGACCCGGACACCCGGTCCTGGGCGGAACGCAAGCTCGACGAGGATCGTGCGCTCGGCTACTCCGAGCAGCCCTACATCCTGGTGATCGGGGGCGGGCAGGGCGGAATCGCATTGGGCGCCAGACTGCGTCAGCTCGGTGTGCCCGCCATCGTGGTCGACCGCCACGAACGTCCCGGCGATCAGTGGCGCAAGCGCTACAAGTCGCTGTGCCTGCACGACCCGGTCTGGTACGACCACCTGCCCTACCTGCCGTTCCCGCAGAACTGGCCAGTGTTCGCGCCGAAGGACAAGATCGGCGACTGGCTGGAGTTTTACACCCGCGTCATGGAGGTGCCGTACTGGTCGAAGACCACCTGCCTGTCCGCCTCCTTCGACGAGTCCGAACAGCGCTGGACGGTCGAGGTGGACCGCGACGGCGAGCGACTCACCCTGCACCCGACCCAGCTCGTGCTGGCCACCGGGATGTCCGGCAAGCCCAATGTGCCCACCTTCCCCGGCCAGGATGAATTCACCGGCGACCAACACCATTCGAGCCATCACCCGGGCCCGGACCGGTACGCGGGCAAACGCGCGGTGGTCATCGGCTCCAACAACTCCGCGCACGACATCTGCAAGGCACTGGTCGAGAACGGTGTCGACGTGACGATGGTGCAGCGCTCATCCACCCATATCGTGAAATCGGATTCGCTGATGGATCTCGGGCTCGGCGACCTGTACTCCGAGCGCGCGCTGGCGGCCGGAATGACCACCGAGAAGGCCGATCTGACGTTCGCGTCGCTGCCGTACCGGATCATGCACCAGTTCCAGATCCCGATCTATGACGCGATCCGGGAGCGGGACAAGGATTTCTACGCCCGGCTGGAAGCCGCGGGCTTCGACCTGGACTGGGGCGATGACGGCTCGGGGCTGTTCATGAAGTACCTGCGTCGCGGATCCGGTTACTACATCGACGTCGGCGCCTGCGATCTCATTGCCGACGGCAGCATCAAGCTGGCGCACGGCGATGTGTCACACCTGACCGCGGACAGCGTGGTGCTGGCCGACGGTACCGAGTTGCCCGCCGATGTGGTGGTGTACGCCACCGGGTTCGGTTCGATGAACGGCTGGGCTGCCGATCTGATCGGCCAGGACGTCGCCGACAAGGTCGGCAAGGTGTGGGGCCTGGGCAGCGAGACGACCAAGGACCCCGGCCCCTGGGAGGGCGAGCAGCGCAACATGTGGAAGCCCACCAAGCAACCCAACCTGTGGTTCCACGGCGGGAATCTCCATCAGTCCCGGCACTATTCGCTGTACCTGGCCCTACAGCTGAAGGCCCGCTACGAAGGACTCCCGACGCCGGTGTACGGGCTGCAGGAAGTCCACCACCTCAGCTAGCAGCCGCCGTCGACGGTGCGGTCCGGTCGGCCGTCACCGTCGACGGCGATGTCGACGACACCGCTGGACAGCGCCACCCGCAGTGTCCGCGGTCCGGTCCAGCCGATACCGTTGAGCGACAGCACATCCGCATTGACGCAGCCGAGGTCACGCTCCTGCGACAGCAGACCCTGCCGGGTGTGCAGACGCAGCTCCCAGATCGGATCCGGGGCCAAGACGGCGCTGCCGCTGTAGACCACGAGTTCCATACTGCCGTCGGCGGACTCCAGGCGCGATTCGGCTGTCAGGTCGGTCTGGAAGGCCGAGGCGAACCAGCCGATGAAACCGATGGCGGCAGCACCCAGTACGCAGACCGCGACGCCGATCCAGCGGGCGAGGGGGCGGCGCAGACCGAGGCCGCACGCGAGGGCAAGGGCCAGACCACCGGTGACCCCGAACAGCAACGGGTGGAACACATACGGGCGCAGCAGATGAAAGCGGTAGAGCAGGAATCCGCCGATGGCCGCCGCGCAGAGCAGCGCACCGACAATGGTCAGGACGCCGACCGTCGTGGTCCGATGCTTCTGCACCGGGTCAATCTATAGGGTCACCAGACCCAGACGGACATGTCGTCGGGTGGGTAGTTCATGCAGACGGCGGTGGAGTGGGCGACGACGCCTTTGTTGTTGAAGAAGATCTTGGCCCAGTTG
>NZ_JBFUKN010000111.1:0-19309 GCF_056400845.1 Mycobacterium sp. P4_H6
CGCCGCCACCCGCTCGCAGAATCGGTGGAACCGCTCGACGATTCCGTGATCGAGGTCGGCGGTCACATGGTGACTGTCCCACCGGCAGGTGACAGCTTCGTTATGGCCGGGCTAACGGCTGGGCTGAGCAACCGGAAGTGTTGTACCCGTTTCGTGCTCGGCGAACTGAAAGACCCGGGCGGCCGTCGCGTAGTCACATGCCAGCGCCGAACGCCCGATCAGCACCGGACCCCCACGCAGACCGAACCGGCCTTCCACCCCGACGTAGCTGCCCGGCGGGATCGGCTCGGTGATGCAGTACAGCGTGGTGGCCGCGCCGGCCGCGGGGTCGTTGGCCAACGCGCCGGCCACCAGTTTGACGCCGCGCTGCACCACCCCCATCAGCGGCGAATCCGACAGCTGCGGCAGGTTCGAATCCACCCATCCCGGATGGGTCAGGTGGCTGATGATCGGCGACTTGGCGGCCCGCAGGCGCCGGTCCAGTTCCAGGCCCCACAGCATGACCACGAGCTTCGACTGGGCGTAGGCGCCCATCACCGTCCACTTGTGGGTCCGCATATGCAGATCATCGAGGTGCAGCGTCGCCGACTCGTGGGCCTGCGAACCGACATTGATGATCTGCGAGCGCACCCGGTCGATCAGCAGGTTGGTCAAGGCGAACGGCCCGAGCAGGTTGGTGCCGATGGTCGTCTCGAAACCGTCGACGGTGTCGGCGCGCTTCTCGGCCAGCGTCCCGGCGTTGTTGATGAGGATGTCCACCGCATCGATGCCCTGATCGTCGAGCAGCCCGGGGAATGCGCGCACCGAGGAGAGGTCCGCCAGATCGAGTCGCAGCACCGAGGTGTGCCCGCCGATCTCGGCCGCGCGCTGTGCCCCGAGTTCGGTATTGCGCACCGCCATCACCACGTGGGCGCCGGCCCGGGTCAGGGCGGCCGCGGTGGCCAGCCCGACACCGTTGGTCGCTCCGGTCACGACGACCGTCTGGCCGGTCAGATCGCCAAGTCGTGCTGTCGTCCATCGGGATGCCATAGGGCCAGGCTAGCGGCGACTGTGCTGGTACCGTTCGCTGATGCTGTGGGGGCGTAGATGTGCACGGCCCGGTTCCGGGTGCGCCGGGCTGTGGTGAACCCTTCGCGGTGGCGACATGGCGGCGACCACTACGAGTGGTTGACAGCGTTTCTGGCGGCCCGCGATCTGCAGGTCGCCACCTGCAGGGTGGTCGCCTGGATCATCGCAAGCCTCGGCGCCATGTCGGTGGTGGTGATCGTCGCCGCCACCACGTCCGAGCAGCCGTACCGACCGGTCATCGCGGCCCTGCTGTTCGTCACGTGCGCGGTGATGGCCTTCGTCTGGTTGCGTTCGGATTGGCCGTCCCGGCGGCAGTCGCACTTCTGTCTGATCCTGGGCACCGTCCTCATCGCCACCGTGTGCCTGCTGGAGCCCGATCCGGTTCTGGGCTTGCTGAGCTCGGCGGCGTTCACCGTCACCACGGCCTACGCGGTGTTCTTCCACTCCCGCGCCTGGCTCGGCCCGATCTGGGCGGTCCAGACGGCCACCCTGGTGGTACTGGCCTGGCGCCTGGTGGAGATCGACTACGCGCTCGCGCTGGCCAGCGTCGTCTTTGTCGCGCTGATCAATTCGTTCGTCGCGTTCGGGTGTGAGCTGGTGCTGCGGATCATCGGTTCGGAGAAGCCGCACGGGGAGATCGAACCGCTGACCGGCCTGCCGAACCGGCAGAGCTTCTATGACAGTGTCGCCACCCTGATCGGGTCACGCAGTCGCCGCGACGATCGCTATCTCATCCTCATCGTGGTGAACCTGGACAGCTTCTCGTTGCTGACCGCCATGTCGGGCAAGGCCGGCGGCAACAAGGCCCGCGTCGCGATCGGTCAGCGTCTGCGCGAGACGGTGCGTGGCGACGCCGTGATCGGCGCTCTCGGTGAGGCCGAATATCTGGTGGCCGATGTGTTCACCACGCCGGACCCCACCCCGCTGGCCGAGCGGATCCTGGGCACCATCAAATCGGCGCCGTTCCAGCTGACGGCGAGCCTCGGTGTGATCAGCACCCCGCTGAAACCGTTGACCGGTCAGGGATCTCACGATGTGCTCGACGAGCTCGTCACGATCGGCACCAACGCGATGTATGAGGCGCGCAAGTCCGGCGGCAACCAGATGCGGCTGCTGCTGTCACCTGCCCTGGCCACCGTCGAGGACGACGGGCCCGATGACCGTCCCGGGGGCGGCCGGTCAGGTTAGGGCAGCGGATCCGCGATGGTGATCTGGATCGGGAATTGCACCGGTCCGTCCTGTAACAGTGCGACAGTCGGGATGGCGATGGCGACCAGGGCGGCCGCGGAGGCGACGACCGACTGCACGAATCGTCTTGTGGTGAGCATGTAGGTGACAACACATCGCGGCCGCAGTCTCATCCCCGACCGGGTCTGCGCCGGCTGAGCCGCGTCAGGCGGTGACGAGCAGGCGGCTGCGGAACAGGTCCAGCACCTGATCGAGCGCGACCCTGGTCGGCTGTCCCGGTTCGTCGATCAGGTGCTCGGTGAGCACCGAATGCGGGGGCATCATGGCGTTCGGATTGGCGGCCGCGCCGGTCAGTTCCACCGCGACGAAGGCGTCGCCGAGTTGCTCGCGCAGGAACTCGAAACGCTCGGGGGGAACCAGTTTGTCGGAGTCGAACCGCAATCCGAGCACCGTCAATCCGCGGGCGCAGCGCCCCTTGACGATCTCCAGATCTGCGGGCGAGATGTCGATCGACCGGCGCTGCGCCTCGGTGAGCCCCGTCGGCATCGACGGCTGGGACAGCACGGGCGCGAGCAGTACGTCGTCGGTCGCCATCGCCAGCGCATAGCCACCGGTGAAGCACATGCCGACGGCCCCGACACCCGGTCCGCCGCACCGGGTGTGCTCGGCGCGGGCCAGCGCCCGCAGCCATCCGACGACCGGAGAGGTGCGGCCGGTGGCCAGGGTGACGAATTCCTTGCTGATGCAGGCAGGCACCATGGACATTCCCAGCGTACGAAGCGCATACAGGTTGCTGCCATTGGGATCCCGGCCCGGCACCCCGAACAGATGCGGGAGCACCGCGGTGCAGCCGATGCCCGCGACCTGGCGCGCGAAGGCCAGAACCTTGGGCGTGATGCCGGGCATCTCGGAGATCACGATGACCGCCGGGCCGGTGCCCTTCCGGTACACCGTGCGGGTCTTACCGTCGTGGGTGAAATCGGTCTGTTCGAAATCGGACAGATCGTCATCCGACATTGCAGTGCTCCTCTACTGGACCGGTGATCAGCATCATCGGCCACAGTAGGGTGGTCGCGCCGAAGGACGCCACATCCGCGCCGGCCGGCAGCTGGGTCTGTACCTGCTTCTCCAGGGCGCGCACATCGTCGGGATTGGCGATGGTGAACACCAGTCCGATGACGATGTAGGGCACCGCCAGCCACATCAGCGTCTCGATCATGGCCTCGACCTTGACCGGCCGGCTCAGGAAGCCGGTCATAATCCGCACAGGCTGTACAGGAACAGCAGGGGCCAGGCCAGCACCGAGCCGAGGAATGGCCCGGAATGCGTGAAGGCCCAGACGGTTCCGATCACCAGATACGGGATGGCAAGCAGAATCGCCAGACCGATCCACTCCGAGATCTGCATCTCGTAACTCAAGATCCTGCGCACGGTCTCCAGCACGGTTGTCCCCCCACCCGCCATGTCAGGACAGTACCCCGCGCCCCTGCGCATCCAGCACCATTAGCGCGACATGCAGTGAGGTCATCGACTCGCCGTCATCGAGGTCCACCCCGAGCGCCGACCGCACCGCCGCGAGCCGCTTGTACAGCGCAGGCCTGCTGATGTGCAGGCGGGCGGCGACGGCGGCCTTGTTGCCGGCCAGCTTCAGGTACTCGCGCAGCAGATCGAGATGCGCCGGGTCGCCGGCCAGCAGGGCCCGCAGTTCGGTCTCGGCGAAGGTCTGGACCCGTGGGTCGTCGCGCAGCAGCGAAATGAGCCCGTGCAACCGGACATCCGCGGCGCGGTAGAAGGGTCTCGGCTCGCCGCGCATGGCCAGCGCCACCTCGGCGATGTGTGCGGCCTCACCGAGCCCGGTGACCGCGTCGATCACACCCTCCACCGCAGGCCCGACGGCGAGCACCGCGCCGGCGGTGCCGTCCACCCGGGCGATCTCGATCCGCAGCGCCGTCCCCAGCGCGGCCAGCGCATCGTCCTCCGGCCTGGTCACGCCGAGTGCCAGCACCGCGCCGACCTCTCCGTCTCGGCGCAGCGCGCACAGGCCGGCGTGGCCCGAGGCGTTGACGGTGTGCAGGACGGTATCCACCAGCAGTGCATTGCGGCGTTGTGCGGCAACAGGATCCGTCGCCGCGGTCGCGCGTCCCACTCGGACCGCCACGGGTGTGTACCGCGCCGCCGAGCGCAGACCCAGCGCATGCGCACGGGCCGCGGCCTCCCGTTCATCGGTGATACGCCCGCGCAGCACATCGTCGATCAGTCCGCTCTGGGCCTGATGGTGCAGCCCGGTGCGGTCGCGTTCGATCATCCGCTGCAACGCCAACGCCACCGCGGCGCGCTCCAGCACCATCCGGGTGCGGTCCGGATCCGGTGACGGTTGCGGGACGATCAGCCGGCCCCACTGTTCGGCCCGTGGTCCCACCGCGGTCACCGCCCACTCTTCGGCCGTCGCACGCAGTCGTGAACGCCGCTCCCAGTCCCGCAGCAGATCCGCCGGACGCCCCCGCAGCGACACCGCCAGCGCCCGGTGCGTCAGGTCCTCCAGCACGACGGGTTCATCGAGGATCGCGGCGGCGGCCTCGACGACGCCCGCCGCGGACGGACGTTTCAGGCTGAGCTCGGTGAAGGTTTCGTGCACGCGGCGATCGAAGTCCACCCGTTCGTACTGGTCGGCGACGATCAGCCGGTGCACGGCCTCGGTCACCTCGACGAATCGCACCTGCCGGTGCAGCGACACCAGCGCCAGATCGAACTCGGCGGCGATGGCCCCCATGCCCGCGTCCAGATCGGTCTCGCCGATCTCGACGACCACCCCCAGCACTCCGGCCGCAGCCATCCCGCTCAGGTACCGGCGCGGTGAATCACGCAGCGCCGCACCGGTTGTCAGCACCAGCTCACCGCCCTGCACCAGAGCCGACAGGTCGGGCACGTCGCTCACGTGCACCCAGCGGATGGTTTCGCCGAAGCGGTGCGCGCTGAGCACCTCGGGGTCACCGGCCTGGATGACCGGCAGCGCAATCACCTCGGCGACCGTGAGCTGCATTTACACAGTGTAATCCCAACAGACAAAGCGTAGACGCTGTGTATCGATCGAACTGCGTGGCAGACCCCCAGACTCGAAGACAACCCGACAGAAAGTGAGCTCATCGCGATGCAGGCCACCGTTCAGCACTGGAGTGACGGCACGTTCTTCGAAGGGACCGCCGGCAAGACCGCTCCGGTCACGAACCCGGCGACCGGCCAGGTCACCGGCCAGGTGGCGCTGGGCAGCGTGCAGGACGCCCGCGCTGTCATCGATGCCGCCGCGGCGGCCTTCCCGGGCTGGCGCGACACCTCGCTGGCCAAGCGCACCCAGGTGCTCTTCGCCTTCCGCGAACTGCTCAACGAGCGCAAGGGTGAGCTCGCCGAGATCATCACCAGCGAGCACGGCAAGGTCGTCTCCGATGCCTTGGGCGAGGTCGCCCGCGGCCAGGAAGTCGTCGAATTCGCTTGCGGTATACCGCATCTGCTCAAGGGCGGGTTCACCGAGAACGCCTCGACCAAGGTCGATGTGTACTCCATCCGCCAAGCGCTCGGTCCGGTCGGCATCATCTCCCCGTTCAACTTCCCCGCCATGGTGCCCATGTGGTTCTTCCCGGTCGCCATCGCCACCGGCAACACCGTCATCCTCAAGCCGTCGGAGAAAGATCCCAGCGCCTCGCTGTGGCTGGCCGCACTGTGGAAGGAAGCGGGCCTGCCCGACGGCGTGTTCAACGTGCTCCAAGGCGACAAGACGGTCGTCGATGAACTGCTGACCAACCCGAAGGTGAAGTCCATCAGCTTCGTCGGGTCCACCCCGATCGCGCAGTACGTCTACGCCACCGGCACCGCCGCAGGCAAGCGCGTGCAGGCCCTCGGCGGAGCCAAGAACCACGCCGTCATCCTGCCCGACGCCGACCTCGACCTGGCCGCAGACGCCATGGTCAACGCCGGCTTCGGCTCCGCAGGCGAACGCTGCATGGCCATCTCGGCCTGCGTCGCCGTCGGCCCCGTCGCCGACGACCTGGTCGCCAAGATCGCCGAACGCACCACCCCGCTCAAGGTCGGCGACGGCACCAAAGACTCCGATATGGGACCCCTGGTCACCAAGGCGCACCGCGACAAGGTGGCCTCCTACATCGACGCCGGCGAATCCGACGGCGCCAAGGTCGTCGTCGACGGCCGCAACGTCACCCCCGATGGCGGCGCCGAAGGGTTCTGGCTGGGCCCCACCCTGCTCGACAACGTCACCCCCGAGATGAGCGTCTACACCGACGAAATCTTCGGCCCCGTCCTCTCGGTCCTGCGCGTCGAGACCTACGACGAGGCGCTGGAACTGATCAACACCAACCCCTACGGCAACGGCACCGCCATCTTCACCAACGACGGCGGCGCCGCCCGACGCTTCCAGAACGAAGTCGAGGTCGGCATGGTCGGCATCAACGTTCCCATCCCGGTCCCGATGGCCTACTACAGCTTCGGCGGCTGGAAGGCCTCCCTGTTCGGCGACAGCCACGCCCACGGCATGGACGGTGTCAACTTCTTCACCCGCCAGAAAGCCATCACCAGCCGCTGGCTGGATCCGTCGCACGGCGGGATCAACCTCGGCTTCCCCGAGAACAAGTGAGAGACTTGTCGATATGAGTGTGATTGACGAGGGCACCGCGTTGCTGCCCAATGGACTGACCGTCGACGACGCGCGGGCCGAAGCGGCCCACACCTACGAACTGGACCGTGCGCACGTCTTCCATTCCTGGTCGGCACAGGCGCAGATCAAGCCGATGACCATCGTGGCGTCGGACGGCTCCTACGTGTGGGACGGTGAAGGCAACAAGCTGCTCGACTTCTCCGGTCAGTTGGTCTTCACCAATATCGGGCATCAGCACCCGAAGGTCGTCGCGGCCATCCAGGCCCAGGCCGCGAAGCTCTGCACGGTTGCGCCGCAGCACGCCAACGACGCCCGCTCGGAGGCGGCCCGCCTGATCGCCGAGCGCACCCCGGGCGACCTGAACAAGGTCTTCTTCACCAACGGCGGCGCCGACGCCGTCGAGCACGCGGTGCGGATGGCACGGCTGCACACCGGCCGCTACAAGGTGCTCTCGCGCTACCGCTCCTACCACGGGGGCACCGACACCGCGATCAACCTGACCGGTGACCCGCGCCGCTACCCCAACGACTACGCCAGCAGCGGCGTGGTGCACTTCAACGGCCCGTTCCTGTACCGCTCGTCGTTCCATGCCGAGAACGAGCAGCAGGAATCCGACCGCGCGTTGGAGTACCTCGAGCGGCTCATCCAGCACGAGGGTGCGACGTCGTTCGCCGCGATCATCCTGGAGTCGGTGCCCGGCACTGCGGGCATCATGGTCCCGCCGCCCGGGTACATGGCCGGGGTGCGGGAGATCTGCGACAAGTACGGCATCGTGATGATCGCCGACGAGGTGATGGCCGGATTCGGCCGCACCGGTGAGTGGTTCGCGATCCAGAACTTCGGCGTGACGCCGGATCTGATCACGTTCGCCAAGGGCGTCACGTCCGGCTACGTCCCGCTGGGTGGCGTGGCGATCAGCGAGAAGATCGCCGCCACGTTCGCCGATCGGGCCTACCCGGGTGGTCTGACGTACTCCGGTCACCCGCTGGCCTGCGCGGCGGCCGTGGCCACCATCAACGCAATGGAGGACGAGGCGATGGTGGCCAATGCCAAGCGCATCGGCTCCGATGTGCTCGGCCCCGGCCTGCGTGAGCTGGCCGCCAAGCACCGTTGCGTGGGCGAGGTCCGAGGCCTCGGGGTGTTCTGGGCCATCGAGCTGGTCGCCGACCAGCAGACGCGTGAACCGTTGGCGCCCTATGGCGGCTCGAGTCCCGCCATGAACGCGGTCATCGCCGCATGTAAGTCCGGAGGGCTGTTGCCGTTCGCGAACTTCAATCGCATCCACGCCGTGCCCGCCTGCAACATCACCGACGACGAGGTGGCCGAGGGGCTGGCGATCCTGGACAGCGCACTGGGCGCCGCGGACGCGGCGTTGTAGGGCTACCCCCGGAGCAGGTGCGCACCCAGTAGTTCGCGTGCCTGCTCGGGGATCGGTATCGGGCCGTCGTCGCCGAGCATGACCAGGACGGTGTCGCACAACCCGACGCAGTCCTCGCCGACGAACAACGCTGTCGACACCACGTAGGACGTCCGCCCCAGGCGTCCGATGCCCAGCCCGGTCTCGATGGTCGACGGCCAGTGCACCTCGGCCAGGAAGTGCACGACATTGTTGGCCGTGACCAGCCGGATCGTGCGGGTCGCGGGGTCATAGATACCGGGGAAGGTGGCCTCGTTGAACTCGGCGCGGGCGTTCTCGTGCATGGACTCCAGGGCCAGATTGTTCACGTGACCGTTGGCGTCCATATCGCCGTAGCGTGCCAGCGCCAGCCCGGTCACGGGGTACAACGCCTTGGACAATCGGGCCGGATGCGGGCGCTCCGCGACCGTGACGAGTGCGATATCTGAGGTCATAACGGCGCCAGTACACCACTTTCATCAGGCCGACGTAACGTTGGCCCCATGGTCGACCTGCACCCCGCGGTGGCGGTACTCGCTCCCCTGCTGGGCACCTGGACCGGGTCCGGTACCGGCGAATACCCCACCATCGAGACGTTCGGATATTCCGAGACCGTCACCTTCGGCCATATCGGCAAGCCGTTCCTGGCTTACGCCCAGCGCACCAAGGCCGTCGACGACAGCCGGCCGTTGCACGCCGAGACCGGCTACGTCCGGGTCCCCGCACCGGGGCGGGTGGAATGGCTGCTGGCGCACCCCACCGGCATCGTGGAGGTGCTGGAGGGCCCGCTGGACATCGCCGGCGACGGGACCGTGACCATGGAACTCACCTCCACCATCGGGCGCTCGGCATCAGCCAAGGAGGTCACCGCCCTGTCCCGCACCCTCACCCTGCGCGGTGACCATCTGAGCTACACGGTGCGGATGGCTGCCGTCGGCCAACCGCTGCAGCATCACCTCGCCGCCGTGCTGCGAAAGGAACAACCGTGACCGACGACCGACGCATCCGGGTCCCCGCCGACCTCGACGCCGTCACCGACCGCGCGGAGGAAGACCATTCCGAGGTCGATTCCGCAGCGGTGGAACGAATCTGGGCGGCGGCCCGGCACTGGTACTCCGCCGGTATGCATCCGGCGATCCAGGTCTGCCTGCGCCGCAACGGCAAGGTGATCCTCGACCGCGCCATCGGCCACGGCTGGGGCAACGGTCCGGATGATCCCGTTGACGCCGAACAGATTCCGGTCAGCACCAGCACGCCGTTCTGCGTGTACTCGACGGCCAAGGCGATCACCACCACCGTCACCCACATGCTCGTCGAACGCGGCAACTTCTCCCTGGAAGACCGGGTGTGCGACTACCTGCCCAACTACACCAGCCACGGCAAGGACCGCACCACCATCCGCCACGTGGTCACCCACAGCGCGGGCATCCCGTTCGCGACCGGGCCGAAACCGGATCTGAAACGGATGGACGACAGCGAGTACGCCCGCGACATGCTGGGCCGGATGAAGCCGGTGTACCCGCCCGGCCTGGTGCACATCTACCACGGTGTGACGTGGGGCCCGCTGATGCGCGAGATCATCTCCGCGGCAACGGGACGTAGCATCCGCGACATCCTCGCCGAGCAGATCCTCGACCCGCTGGGGTTCCGCTGGACCAATTACGGTGTTGCGGCACAGGATGTTCCGCTGGTGGCGCCCAGCCATGTCACCGGCAAACCGCTACCCGCCCCGATCGCCAAGGCGTTCAAGACCGCGGTCGGCGGCACCCCGCAGCAGATCATCCCGTTCTCGAACACCCCGGAGTTCCTCACCGGCGTCGTCCCGTCGTCGAACACCGTGTCCAACGCCCACGAGCTGTCCCGCTTCGCCGAGATCCTGCGCCGTGGCGGCGAACTCGACGGCGTGCGGGTGCTCTCACCCGAGACATTAAGCGCCGCGACGAAGGAAGCGCGGCGGCTGCGTCCCGACCTCGCGACCGGGTTGGCGCCCATGCGCTGGGGCACCGGATACATGCTCGGGTCCAGGCGTTTCGGGCCGTTCGGCCGTGACGCGGACGGTGCGTTCGGGCACACCGGGCTGACCGATATCGCGATGTGGGCGGACCCGCAGCGGGCGCTCTCGGTGGCGGTGGTCAGCAGCGGGAAACCGAGCGGGCACCCGGAGGCCAAGCGCTACCCGGCGCTGCTGAACGCGATCAACGCGGAGATCCCGCGCATCACCTGAGGCACCTGTGAGCAGCCTCACGCCCCACTGCGCGTGCGGTTCCGAGGTCCGGTTACGACCAATAGACGTAACCCCCAGAAAGGAAACGAACATGGGAATCGTGGACAAGGCCAAGAACGCAGCCGAGGACGCCATCGGCAAGGCCAAAGAGGTCGTCGGCGACGTCACCAACAATGACGAACTGAAGGCCGAAGGCAAGAAGGACCAGGGCGTCTCGGGCGTCAAGAAGGTCGGCGAGAACATCAAGGACACGTTCACCAGCTGATCTCGTTCGGCGGCGGACCATCCGGTCCGCCGCTGAATTCGGCTAGCGCAGCTTCTCGCCGTACACCCGCTCCACCCGCAGTGCCATCAGTACCCTGCGGTCCGACACCATCACCGACCGGTACTCATCCCAATCGGGATGCTCACCCGCTGCGCTGCGGTAGTAATCCACCAGCGCCTCGACCTCTGGGCTGTGCGGATTGGCACCCGGCCCGGTCAGCGTGACTGGCCCCTCCGCCGTCGCCCATGCCCACCCGTCGGCGCTGGTGACCTCCAACGCCGCGCGCGGGTCACGGCGCAGGTTCGTCGTTTTCGCGCGGCCCTCGGTCATCGACACGTAGATCACGTCGGCGGTCCGGTCGTAGAACGGTGTCACCGGCGACAGCTGCGGGACGCCGCTGGACTTGATGGTGGCCAGCACCCCGAGCCTCGCCTCGGCCAGCAGCGCATGCGGATCGAATTTCTCGGTCATGCCCCCATTTCACACGTCCAGCGGTGCGTTCGCCGAGTCGAGGTGTTCCACCGTGGTGAAGACGAGGTCGGTGTCGCCGACGTTCTCGATATCGTGCAACAGGAACTCGCCCGCCGCGAAGGTGAAATGCCGGGTCTCACCGGCGCCGTAGGACACGTCCCGGGTGGTGCCGTCGGAGGTGTGCTGGCGGCTGCGACCGGCGTTGACCGCGGTCCAGAAGTAGTCCAGCACGTGCCGATGAGCATGCCAGCGCTCCCCGGGTGCCAGCCGGATCTCCCACACCCGGACCCGCTCGTTCTGGCTCAGCAGCCGGGAGCCGACGTAGCCGTCGTGGGAGTAGGCGTCGAACTCGGCGCGCAGCTCATCGCTCCAGCCCTCGAAATCGGTGGCGATCAGGGTGCCGGCCAGCGGGGCGTCGGTGAGGAAGGCTCCGGCGGGCAGGAGCGAAGCGACCCTGGGGTTGTTTGTGGTCATCGTTGTCTCCTTGTCAGTGGCCCGGGCCGTAGAGGCCGAACCGGTTGTCGGGGTCGCCGGGCACCCAGGTGCAGTCCACCTGCGAGCGGGTGCCCATCTCCTTGACCCGGCGCATCAGGCTGTGCGCCAGCTCGAGCTGGCCGGGCTCCCATTTGGCGAGTGCCTCGGAGATATCGGCGCTGTCGGACAGCGCGTCGTATAGAGCCCAGGCGTTCGCGGCGGCCTTGGCGGTGCCCGCGGCGGCGTGCGGGCGCGCAGCGCTGGCCGCATCACCGATGAGCGCGACCCGTCCGGTCGCCATCTGCTGCGCCTGCACATCGTAGACCGCCTGCAGGTAGGGCTGTTCGGTGCGCAGTACCACCTCTGCTGCCGCCGGAGCCAGCAGTTCCGGTGCCGCCGCACGCATCTCGTCGATGAACCGGTCCTGCACCTGGCCCGGGTGCAGTGACACCCCCGCCAGGAAGCCACGCTTGTCGGTCATCAGCTCGTCGAGCTCGTGGCCTTCGGCGACGTTGCGGTACCAGACATAGTTCAGCAGGCGCTCCCCCACACCGAGTCCGCCGTCTCCGGACGGGATCGGGTACACGTTGATGTGGGTGTGCGGTGCGACGCTGTAGCTGATCGCATCATGGAGCAGGTCGAAGGTCCCTGCGCTGACCTGATTTTCGGGCACGGTGCCACGCCAGCCGACGTAGCCCGAATACTCCAGCGTGGATCCCGGTGAGATCCGGCGCCGGCTCGGCGAGCTGATCCCGTCGGCGAACACCACCAGGTCGGCCCGCTCACACCGGCCCGAGGTGAACCGCACCTCGACACCGTCGGAGTCCTGATCGTATCCGGCCGCGTACTCACCCAGGTGGTAGTGCGAGGTGCCGAAATCGGACAGCAGCGCCCGGTAGAACGTGCCCCAGGAGGTGTAGCTCCAAGGCGCCGGGTCACGGTGCAGGATCTCGTTGTCCGGTCCCAGGTACTGCACGAAATGGGTTGAGGTGCTGACATTTTCCGGATGCTGGTCACTGCATTCCACGAACCAGCGCAGGGTGTCGGGCTGCAGCACGATCCCGCCGCCGCGCCCATCCAGCGATGTCGGGGTGCGCTCGAACACGTCGACGTCGAAACCGACCCTGCGCAGCAACAGCGCTGCGGTCAGACCACCGATCGAGCCACCGATCACCAGTGCCCGGTGACCGGCCCAGTTCTTCTTCGCCTCGGTCATGCGCTCTCTCCTGCGTTGTCGAGCCCGAGAAATGCCCGGGCATTGGTCTCCAGCGCGGTGTCGTCGATACCGGCCGCACGCGGAAGCCCCAGCGGGTCAGGCGTTCCCATGTCGAACGGATAGTCGCTCCCGCACATCAGGTGGGTGGGGTCGGTCTGTGCGCGCAGCAGTTCGAGCGCGGCAACATCGTGGGTCAGGGTGTCGAACCACAGGTCGGCGAACGCCTCCCGCGGTGGCCTGCTGTTCCCGGCCCGCACGTCGGCGCGCTGATCCCAGCCGTGCTGCCAGCGGCCGACGATCCCCGGAGCGCACCCGCCGCCGTGCACCAGCACGATCCGCAGCGTGGGCAGCGCGTCCAGCACCCCGCCCAGGGTCAGCGCGGCGGCCGCCGTCGCGGACTCCACGGGGTTGCCGATCAGGTTGGCCAGGTAGTACGACGACCATTCCGGGCGCGGCAGCTGCATCGGGTGCACCAACACCGCCATGTCGTTCTCGGCTGCGGCGGTGAGGATCTCACGCATCGGATCCACGTCGAACGATGTGCCGCCGAGCAGCGGAGGCACCGCGATACCGCGGATCACCGACGCAGACGCCATCGTCTCGATCTGTTTGCGGGCCGCGTCCGGGTCGTGCAGCGTGACCAGGCCCAGGCCGAGCAGCCGGTCCGCGTTGTCGCGGCACACCTTTTCCAGTGCGTCGTTGAACTCGCCGACGAAATCGTCGACACCGTCGGCGTGAGCGACGGGGAATGCGAACGGCGGCGCGGACAGCACCCGGGAGCCCAGGCCGGCCGCATCGGTGTCGGCGAGCACCCGGGTCACATCGCTCATCGCGCCCGTCTCGATGGACAGCGGGAGTTCGCCGAGGCAGAGCTCGCCGTCGCGGTCCCGCAGCGCGGGCAACGGCGATCCCGGTGCGAGCCCGAACAGCTCCTGCGGCAACCAGTGTGCGTGGACGTCGATGGGGCCGGTGCGCAGCGTCACGATGCCACTCCCATCGCTTCGAGCGCCTCGAACCGGGCCAGCACCTCGGCCTGCAGCACCGCGACGGCGGGATCGGACGCCCGGCGTGGCCGGGGCAGGTCCACGTCGATGACCTCGTGCACGCGGCCGCCGGGAGCCAGCACCACGATGCGGTCGGACAGTTGCACCGCCTCGGTCACATCGTGGGTCACGAACATGACGGTGCGCCGGGATTCCAGCCAGATGCGTTCCAGATGTTCGCGCAGGGTCCGTGACGTCATGGCGTCGAGATGGCTGAACGGTTCGTCCATCAGCAGGACATCGGGTTCGACGGCGAAGGCCCGCGCGATACCGATGCGCTGCTGCTGACCGCCGGACAGCTGGGCGGGGAACCTGTTGGCGCAGTGGCTCAGCCCGACCAGGTCGAGATAGTGTTCGGCGCGCTGCTGCCAGCCGTCCCGCTCGTGCTGGACGAAGCCGAGGTTGGCCATCACGGTGCGCCACGGCAGCAGTCGGGGGTCCTGGAAGACATAGCCGACACGGGCGTCGCGCCCGCCTGATCGCAGCCGCACGCTGCCGGAGGTGTGGGTCTCGATGCCCGAGACGATGTTGAGCAGCGTGGTCTTTCCGCTGCCCGACGGCCCGACGACCGAGACGAAGGTCTCGCCGGTGATGGTCAGGTCGATGCCGTCGATCACGCGGGTGACGTCGCCGCGCCGGTCGGTGAATTCCTTGACCAGACTCTGGATTTCGATGGAGGCCATGGTGTCGCTCTCTTTCTAGGCGGTACGCCAGCGGGTGGCGTGGCGTTCGATGGGGCCGAGGATGAGCAGGTCGGCGATGACCAGCAGCAGGATGAAGACCAGCACCCAGGCCAGGAAGCCGTCGAGCTGGTTGGCGTCGTACCAGTAGCGCGAGCGCCACCCGACACCGGAGGTAGACCCGAACCACTCCGCGAGGAGCAGGCCATTCCAGGCACTCATGATCGCGAAACGCACTGCGGCCACGGTAGATCCGGCGACCGCGGGCGCAACGATCTCGCGCAACACCCGGGTACGCGACACCCCGAACGCCCGTGCCATCAGGATCAGGTCGGCGGGCAYCGCCCTGGTGGCCTTGGCGATGTTGACGACGACGAACGGCAGCCCGGACAGGAAGACCGTGACGACCGGGGTCAGCCAGCCGAACCCGAACCACATGGTGGTCAGCAGCGCCCAGATCACCGCCGGGATGGCCAGCGCCGCCGCATTCAGGTCGGAGAAGGCGAGGTCGGCGATCTTGGACAGTCCCATCAGCACGCCGATGACCGCGCCGACGACCAGCGCCGCGACGAGTCCCAGCAGGAACCGGTTCATGCTGATGGCCAGGTTGCCCCAGAGCTCGCCGATGGCGGCTTCGGCGCCGAGCCTGCCGATGGTTTCGGCCAGTGACGGAACCCGGTTGCCGACGATCACCGCGAGCTGCCAGGCCCCGATGATGGTCGCCAGCGCCGCGAGAACGGCTGCCGCGGAACTGCTCTGGCTGCGCAGTTGGCGCTGCCAGGAGGTGAGGGTGGTCATGCGATTTCCTTCCGCCAGGCGAAGAAGCGATTCTCCAGATGGGCCAGGCCACGTTCGATCAGCACCATCGCGATGATGAACAGCGCGGTCCAGGCGAGCATGTCGTCGACCTGGAACTCCTGGTAGGCCTTGCGGATCATGAACCCGACTCCGCTGCTGGCGCCGAACACTTCGGTGAGTGCCTCGACCTTCCACGCCATCGCGAACCCGTAACGCACACCGGCGAAGACGAAGGTCGTCACCGCGGGCAGATAGAGGTGGCGCAGGATGTCGGACCGCCGGCGTTCGAAGGCGTGACACATCGCCAGCAGGTTCCCGTCCACCGACCGCACCCCCTCGGCCACGTTCATCGCGATGAACGGGGTGGCCACCAGCGCGGACACCACGATCGGTCCGCCGGCGCCCACACCGAAGATCAGCAGGCCGAACACCGCGTAGGTCAGACCGGGCATGTTGCCCAGCACGAACAACGGCAGCGAGAAATAGGACGTCATGAATTTCGAACGGCCCATGGCGAATCCGATGAGCAATCCGATCACCATGGCGATGGCAAATCCTGCTGCGATTTTGCCGATGCTCGCCGCGAAGTTGGTGAGCGCCTCACCGGAAACGACGATCGCGAGCACCCGGTCCGCGACGTCGGCGGGGTTCGGCAGGATGGGGTCGTTGACGATGACCGCGGCCAGCGCCCACAGTCCGACCGCGCCGATCAGGGCGAGCCCGGACACCAGCCAGCGGCGACTCCCCCAGGGTCGGTGGACGGCGGCTCGTGGCGGCGTGTCGCGCGGTTCACGCTGGGCCGGCCGCGCCGTGACGGTCTGGGTCACTGGTGGACTCCTTCTGCTGGCAGGAACTGCGGATCGGTGATGTCGTCGCCGATCACGCCGGTGGTACGCATCAGGTCGAAGATCGAACTCTCGTCATCCGCCCATTTCTGGTCGAAGCGAACCTCGTCGACCACCCAGTCATGTTCGGCCACATACTCCTTCATGAACTCGATGTCCTCCGGGGTGGAGACGGCGAAGTGCTGCGGGTAGCGCTCGATCATGACGTCGCGGTGCTGCTGCCATTCCCGCAGGCCGCGGTCCCACAGATCCAGGAAGGCCGACACTTCACCGGGGTGGCCGTCGACCCAGTCCTTGCGGGCGACGAACACGTTGCCCATCGGACCGTCGTGGCCCGGCGCGTTGAGTTCGGCGAACAGGTCCGCCGAGGACTTCCCGTCGTAGAGCGCCCGCACCGCGCCGCTGCGCAGCTCCCTCGCAGAGAGGTCGGGATAGCAGATGCACGCGTCGATCTCGCCGCGCGCCAACAGGTTCGACAGGTTCTGGATGTCGGCGACGACGATGTCGAAATCGCCGTCCAGTAGTTGCATATCGTGCATCTGTTTGATGAGCGCGCTCCACACCAGCGTCCCCGAGACCGTGGTGAACACCCCGAGCCGCCGGCCGCGCAGGTCTTCCAGCGACTGGGCGGGATCATCGGTACGGACCATGATGCGGCTGCGCTCGGCGTTGTAGCGCCCGATGATGACCGTCTCGCGCTGTGTCTGCTCCTCCAGGCCGGGCACCTCGAAGGAAGCAGTGGAGATGATGTCGGCGTGCCCGCCGGCGAAGAGGCCGAACTCGTCCCAGGTGGCGCTGGTCTCGATGGTGTAGCCGGTGTCGCGCTGCCACTCCTCGACGATGCCGGCGTCGTGCATGTAGTCCCAGATCGGGTCGGGCGCGAAGGTGAACCGGATGACGCCGTCCTGGGCGGACCGCGAGGACGCGGGCCCACCAAGGCCGGCCGAGCACGCCGCGGTCAGCGCCAAGACGGCAGCGGCCACCAGGGCCATCAGAGCTTTGGCAGTTCTGCGCATCGGCACTCTCCTCGAACGGTGTCTTGTGACGGTGATCACCAGAACACGATGCTCGTGGCGCAACCGGTCGGGCAATGTTGTCAGGCACACACTTATGCTGGAGATTATGTCTGATCAGACACACCACCAGGATGACCCGATCCTGGAACGCTGGCTGCACGCGCTGGCCGGTATCGGTGAGGCCGTCGGCGGGGATGAGCCCGTCGCACAGCTGCTGGACCGGGTGGCCCGCACCGCCTGCACTCTGCTCGGCTACGACTTCTGCGCGGTGTTCCTGCCCGATGACGCACGCGCGGCGCTCACCATCGTCGGGTCGCACGGCCTGTCCGGCGACTACATCGCGCAGGTCAATGCCGACCGCCCGATCCTGCTGGACGTCCACGGCGAACAGGAGGCCCCGACCAGCATCGCGTTCCGCACCGGCGAGGTGGTGACCCTGGAGGACATCGAGCTGGTGCCCGGGTTCGGCTGGGGCGGGGTGGCCCACGAACAGGGTTACCGGGCGCTGATCTCCGTGCCGCTGCGCCGGGCCGGCGCGATCGTCGGTGCGCTCAACGGTTACCGCACCGGGCCGCACAGCTTCGATGCCGCCGAGGTCAGCCTCGTCACCACGCTGGCGACCCAGGTGGCCATCGCACTGGGGACCGCACAACTGCGGGCCCAGGAGCAGGCCACCATCCGGGAACTCCGCCGCGCCGAGGAGGTGCACGGGCTGCTGATGGCCACCGCGCTTCGCGGCGAGGGCGTCGCCGGAGTCGCCGACGCACTGGCCGAGTTGCTCGGCCGGGCCGTGCTGATCGACGAGGTCCACGGCGGCGATCTCAGCCCCACCGTCACCCCGGTCGACGATCACTGGGAATCCGGCGTCGTCCTCGACGGCGCGGTGGTGGCCCGGATACAGGTCGCGGGTGAGACGGCGCTGTCGGCGCTCGATATCCGCGCGGTGGAACACGCCGCGGTGGTCACCGCGCTGGAACTGTTGCGGGCCCGCACCGCTGCCGAGGTGGAACAACGCCTGCGCGGCTCACTGCTCGCCGACCTGCTGACTGCGGATTTCACCGATGTCGCGGCAACCAGCTCGCTACTCGACCGGGCTCGGCGTCTCGGCTGGGACCTGTCGGGCAGCCAGACCTTGATCACCACCCGCTGGCCCGAACATGAACGCGCCGAGCGGGTTCTCGCGATCACCGACCGGTTCGCCGCCGATATCGCACCCCGGCCGCTGGCCGCATTGTTCCGCGGAGATCTGGTGCTGGTGTGCTCACCGGAGTCGCACACAGCCGCTGCGGACCTGGCCCGCAGACTCGTCGGCCACCTGTCCGCAGCCGGGGCCGTCGAGTTCGCGGTGGCCGCGGTCTCCGCCACCGGCACGGTGAACGATCTACCCGATGCCTACCGAACTCTCTGCGGTGCAATGAATTTGGCGGCCGATGCACGGGCGAATACCGTGATCGACATGGCCGATGTGACGATCGACCATCTGCTGCTGCAGCTCGACGATCCGCAACGGCTGCGCGCGTTCGCGCGCACCGTGCTCGGCCCCGTCCTCGACTACGACCGGGCCCGGCAGACCGAGCTCATCCACACCGCGCGCGTGCACCTGGAGCACAGCCTGGACCGTCGCGCCACCGCGACCGCACTCCATCTGCATCCCAACACGGTTGCCCAGCGGATCAAGCGCCTCGAAGAGTTGACCGGACTGCAGTTGTCGCGGCCGCGGGATCTGTTGCGGCTCACCTCGGCGTTGACGGTCGCCCAGGTCGCAGCGCTGGGCTGACCGGCGCGAGGTATCCACCGACGAGCTCGCGGTGCCACCACGCCCGGTCCCGGATCAACTCGCTCGGGGTGGTGAATCGGTATCGGTAGAGGACGGCACGCACGCAGGTCGGCGGCTGTTCCCGGAAAGGGTTGTGGCGCAGCAGTTTCATGATGTTCTTGTCATTGGACAGCATGGCGTCGCAC
>NZ_JBFUKN010000112.1:0-18254 GCF_056400845.1 Mycobacterium sp. P4_H6
GAGCGTGAACGCCCGCATCGCGGTGAACCTCGGCGCACCCGTGGTGCTCGCGGTGAAGGCACAGGGACGCACACCCGCGGAGGTCGCACAGGTCGTCGAGGTGTGCCTGGTGGAACTGGCCTCCCAGCACGCACACACCGCGGCCGTGGTGGCCAACCGCTGCGATCCCGAACAACTCACGGCCGTGGCCGACGCACTGCGCGCGCTCGGCCCGAAGAGTTACGTCCTGCCCGAGGAGCCGCTGCTGGTGGCGCCGTCGGTGGCCGAGCTGCGCGATGCGGTGCACGGCGAACTCACCGGTGGTGACGAGCAGTCACTGATCCGCGAGGCGATGAGTGTCCTGGTGGCGGGGATGACCGCCGAGCACGTGCTGGAACGCCTGAAGGACGGGATGGCCGTCATCACCCCCGGCGACCGCTCCGATGTGGTGATGGCGGTGATGGGTGCGCACGCGGCGGCCGGGTTTCCGTCGCTGTCCTGCGTGATCCTCAACGGTGGTCTGCCGCTGCACCCGGAGGTCGCCCGGCTGGTGGCGGGCCTGGGCACGCGGCTGCCGATCATCAGCACCGAACTGGGCACCTATGACACCGCACGCGCCGTCGCGTCGGCCCGCGGCCGGGTCACGGTGGACTCCCATCGCAAGGTCGACACCGCGCTCGCGCTGATGGAGCAATACGTCGACACCGCGGATCTCATTGACACCCTGTCGATTCCGATTCCCACGGTCACCACACCGCAGATGTTCACCTACCAGCTGATCGACACGGCCCGCGCCGATGTGCAGCGCATCGTGCTGCCCGAGGGCGATGACGACCGGATCCTGCGCGCGGCCGGGCGCCTGCTGGCGCACCGGGTGGCCGACCTGACCATTCTCGGTGAGGAGAAGACGGTCCGGGCCCGGGCCGCCGAACTCGGCGTGGACCTGACCGCCGCCACCGTGCTCGACCCGCGCACCAGTGAACTGTGTGACCAGTTCGCCGAGCAGTACGCGAAACTGCGCAGCCACAAGGGTGTCACCGTCGACCAGGCCCGTGAAACCATCTCCGACGTCTCGTATTTCGGCACCATGCTGGTGCACAACGACATGGTCGACGGCATGGTGTCCGGTGCCCGGCACACCACCGCGCACACCGTCCGCCCGGCCTTCGAGATCATCAAGACGCTGCCCGGGGTCAACACGGTGTCCAGCATCTTCCTGATGTGCCTGGAGGACCGGGTACTCGCCTACGGTGACTGCGCGATCGTGCCGGACCCGACGAGCGAGCAGCTCGCCGACATCGCCATCTCCTCGGCGCGGACCGCCGCGCAGTTCGGGATCGACCCTCGGGTCGCCATGCTGTCCTACTCCACGGGCAGCTCCGGTACCGGAGCCGACGTCGACAAGGTCAGGGCGGCAACCGAACTGGTGCGCCAGCGGGAACCGGAACTGTTGGTGGAGGGCCCGATCCAGTACGACGCGGCGGTGGATCCGTCCACCGCGCAGACCAAGATGCCGGATTCGAAGGTGGCCGGCCGGGCCACCGTGCTGATCTTCCCGGACCTCAACACCGGCAACAACACCTACAAGGCCGTGCAGCGCAGCGCCGGGGCCATTGCGATCGGTCCGGTGCTGCAGGGCCTCAACAAGCCGGTCAACGATCTCTCCCGGGGTGCGCTGGTGGAGGACATCGTGAACACCGTGGCGATCACCGCGATCCAGGCGGCCCGCCAGTGACCACGGTGCTGGTGCTCAACAGCGGCTCCTCCTCGGTGAAATACGATCTGTTGGAGCCTGATTCGGGTACCTCGCTGGCCAGTGGCGTGATCGAGCGGGTGACCGACTACCAGCAGGCGCTGGGTGAGGTGTTCGCGGCGCTACCCAGCCTGGACGGCTTGCTGGCGGTCGGGCACCGCGTCGTGCACGGCGGGAACAAACTGCACCGGCCGACCCTGATCGACGATCAGACCATCGCGACCATCGAGGAACTGTCGCCGCTGGCCCCGCTGCACAACCCGCCGGCCGTGCTCGGCATGAAAGAAGCGCGCAAGGTGCTACCGGAGGTGCCCCATGTCGCGGTGTTCGACACCGCGTTCTTCCACGACCTGCCGCCCGCGGCCGCCGAATACGCGATCGATCGGGAGGTGGCCGATGCCTGGAACATCCGCCGCTACGGCTTCCACGGCACCTCACACCGCTACGTCAGTGAACAGGCCGCGGTGTTCCTGGACGCACCGTGGGAGTCGCTGAACCAGATCGTGCTGCACCTGGGCAACGGTGCCTCGGCCTCGGCGATCGCCGGTGGGCGTCCCATCGACACCTCCATGGGCCTGACCCCGATGGAGGGGCTCGTCATGGGCACCCGGTCAGGGGACATCGATCCCGGTGTCATCACCTACCTGTGGCGCACGGCGAAGATGAGCGTCGAGGACATCGAGACCATGCTCAACCGGCGGTCCGGTGTGTTCGGACTCGGCGGCGAAATCGACTTCCGGGCTATGCACAAGCGCATCGATGCCGGCGACGAGGCTGCGCAACTGGCCTATGACGTCTACATCCACCGGTTGCGCAAGTACATCGGCGCCTACCTGGCCGTGCTCGGAAAGACCGATGTCATCACCTTCACCGCCGGTGTCGGGGAGAACGATGCCGCGGTGCGCCGCGATGCGCTCTCCGGTCTGGTCACCCTGGGCATCGAGATGGACGAGCAGCTCAACACCGCGTCCGAGCGGGGGCCGCGGCGCATCTCGGTGGAGCGGTCGCCGGTCACGGTGCTGGTCATCCCGACCGATGAAGAGCTGGCCATTGCGCGGGCGTGTGTGGACGTCTTGGGTTAGAACGTGCTGGTCGGCCGCACGCTGTTGGCCAGATCGACCAGCGCGTACCGATGCTCCTGCGTCGGGGCGACCCGTGCCAGCCCGCGCAGCGATGCCTCCACGCCGAGTTGCAGACCATGCTGGGTGAACGGGAACCCGAGGATGTGATTGGTGCTGGCGGTGTTGTCGGCCAGCCAATCCATCGCGGTACCCAGCACCAGCGCCCGGATCTGCAGCACCCGGGGCTCGCTTTCGGGTAGCGCCTCCACCCGCCTTGCGGCACTGCGGATCTGCTGTTCGGACACCTCGCTGATGGACCGTCCGGACAGCAGTGTCACCGAACTGGTGAGCCGCGCGACGGTGAAATGCCTTGAGGTGGGGGGAACCTGGTCGAGGGTCCGGACCGCGTCGTCGCGCTCACCCTCCGCGGACTGCGCCCGGGCCAGCCCGAATCCGGCAGAGATGACACCATTGTCGGTGCGCCACACCGTCTGATAGAACCGGCGCTCATCGGAACTGCCCGCCAGCTCGGCCGTGGCGGCCAGCGCCAGTTTGGGTGCCAACTCCCCGGGCAGTGTGTCCAGCACTTCGGTGAAATACTTTGTGGCGGTGTCATAGTCGGCGGTCAACAGGGCGGCCACGCCACGGAACCAAACCAGCCGCCAGCGCCACCCGACCCGCTCGAACAGGTCGTCGAGCTTGCGGGTGGCCTTGGCGACATCGCCGAGGTCCAGCAGCGCCCGCGCCTCCATCAGCGGCAGTTCCACCGACTCGGACAGATCGATACCCTCGGAGTCCAGCGTGCCGTGCCGCGCCGCGCGCAGCGAATCCAGCGTCTGCACAGGCTGACTGAGCACGGTGGCGGACAGGATCGGCGCGCCGACATCGGCCGGGTCGACCAGCGGCACCTGCAGGGCCTTGACGATCTCCGGGGCCGTCAGCTTCTCCGAGTGCACCTGACCGTCCAGGTACACATCGGTGTGCGCGACCAGCAGCTCGACGCCGAAGGTGGACCGCGGCGGACTGAACACCGTCGACAGGCCCGAGCGGGCCACCCCGGTGTCCTGGGCCACCACCTCGCGCAGCACGCCCAGCAACTGGCCCGACATCTCGTCGGCGCTGGCGAAGCGGCGGTGCGGATCCGGGTCGATGGCGCGGCGCAGCAGCCGGGCGAACGAGTCGTACTTGGCCAGCACCGGGTCATCCTCGGGCAGGCCGTCGACGTAGCGGCCCTTGCGGGTGCGCAGGTTCAGGGTGAGTGCCGCCAGCGTGCGCCCCACCGTGTAGATGTCGGTCTGCACCGTGGGCCCGGTGCGCACGATCTCCGGTGCCTGGTAACCCGGTGTGCCGTAGAGGTATCCGAACGAGTTGATCCGCGACACCGCGCCGAGGTCGATGAGCTTGAGCTGCTCCGCGGTGACCATGATGTTCTCGGGTTTCAGGTCGTTGTAGACCAGGCCGACGGAGTGCAGATAGCCGAGTGCGGGCAGGATCTCCAGCATGTACGCGATCGCCTGTGCCACCGGCAGTTTGACGCCCTTGGGCTGTTTGAGCGAGGTGCCGCCGACGTACTCCATCACGATGTACCCGACGGGCTCACCGTGTTTGTCGTCGTGTTCGACAAAGTTGAAGATCTTCACGATCGCGGGATGGGTCACCTCGGCGAGGAACTGCCGTTCGGCCATCGCGGTGGCCTGTGCCTCGGCGTCACCGGAATGCACCAGACCCTTGAGGACGACCGGTCGGCCGTTCACATTGGTGTCGAAGGCCAGATACACCCAGCCCAGACCGCCGTGTGCGATACAACCCTTGATCCGGTACTGGTCGATGACCATGTCCCCGGGACTGAGTTGCGGCAGGAACGAGAACGGGCTGCCGCAGCGCGGGCAGATGCCCTCGGAGCGGGCGGGCCCGTCCTTGGAGGCGCGCCCCACCGGCCGGTTGCAGTTCCAGCAGAACCGTTTCGCCTCGGCCACCACCGGATTGGTCATCAACGCGGTCAGCGGATCGCGCTCGTAGACCCGGGGCACCTCGACCAGGCCGCCACCGATGCGGCGGATGGTGGAGCGCGGCCGGGTCAGCGTGGTCATGCTCTCGGACGGCTCGGTGGACACCGTGGCGGCGCGGTCGGTGTCCTCGAAATCGGGCCGGTACACGGCCTGGGTGGCCATCGGGCGCAGTGTCGCGACCGAATCCTCGTCGAAATCTTCGAGATCGGACAGTGCGGCGGGCTGGGTGCCGGGGTCGTTGTCGTCGTTCATCAGTCGGAATACCTCGCCACCGGGGGTGCCGGCGTCGGACCCAGCACCGTCAACCACTTGCGGTACAGCGTATTCCAGGTGCCGTCGCGCCGAATGCGCTCCAAGGTGCCGTTGACGAACCGGACCAGGCCGGGGTTGTTCTTGTTGACCCCGATCCCGTAGGGCTCCTGATTCATGCTGGGGCCGACGATGTGCAGATACGGATCCTGGCTCACCAGACCGGCAAGGATCGAATCGTCGGTGCTGACCGCGTCGACCTGCCGTTGCTGCAGCGCCACCAGGCAGTCCGCCCAGGTCACCACATCCACCAGGTTCACCGGCGGCTGGATCTGCTGGATGCGTTTGCGCGACGTGGTGCCCTTCACCGCGCACACCCGCTTGCCGGACAGATCGCCGGCCTGCCGGATCATCGAGTCGCGCGGGGCCAGGATGCGCTGGTTCGCCGACAGGTATTCGGTGGAGAAGTCGACCTGCTTGCGGCGTTCGCAGGTGATGCTCATGGTCTTCACCACGATGTCGACCTGATTGTTCTCCAGCGCCTCGATCCGGTCGGCCGAGGACAGGATGCGGTACTCCACCTGCGATGGGGTGCCGAAGATGTCGCGGGCCACCTCACCGGCAATGTCGACGTCGAACCCGGTGATCTCACCGGTGATCGGGTCCCGGAAGGAGAACAGGTTACTGCCGATGTCGAGTCCCACGATCAGCCGGCCGCGGTTGCGGATGTTCTCCACCGCATCCTCGGCCTGGGCCCGGTTCGGGAAGGGGCGCAGGCTCGCGGTGCGGTCGCAGGTGGAGTTGTCGGGCAGGGCGGGGATCTCCTCCGGCGGGGCCTGCTCCATTCCGGCCGGGGTGGGCGGAGAGAGCGTCACCGCCGGAATCGGATCGACGGTGGAGGCCTGCTGGCAGCCGGTCAGCACCGCCGCCGCAGCCACGAGAGCCCAGAGTTTTCTCACTAGCGGTACTCGCTGAGTCTCGGCCACAGCCCGAGCGCCACCGCGAAGGCCGCAAGGACGCTGAGCGCCGCGGCGCCGACGGTCGCCCCCGACAGCACCCGGCGGGCGTTGACGATATCGGTGCGCAACTGGCCGCGGCTCTCCTCGATGGCCTTGGCCAGCGCGGCGTCCAGGCTGCTGAACGCCGGCGTGGAGTTGTCCTCACCGGTGCCCAGCGCCACCTGGGTGGCGGCCTGGTAGTCGCCGACGGAGATGTAGGCGTTGATCCGGTCATTGGATGCCCGCCACTTGCGCAGCAGATCTCCGGCGCCGGACAGGTCCTGTTTGTCGATGCCGTTGTTGGCGTTCAAGAAGGTGTTCAGCTGCTGCTGCATGCTGTCGATGCGCTGGTAGTAGGACTGCTTGCGGACGTCCTCGTCGCCGCGGCGCACCAGGGCGATCGTCTCGTCGGCGCGGGCCTGCTGCGCGGTGATGGCCATCGTCGTCACCGTCTTGAGCGATTGTGCCGCAGTGTTTTTGGCGCTGCGACTGTCCGAGGTGGAGATGACGAGTGCGGTGCCCACCCACACCACCATAATCAGCACGGCCAGCCCGCCCGCCACGAAACCGATGTTGACCCGCCGCCTTGTCCGCTTGGTCAGCCACCTGTTGGCGAACAGCCCGAACATGACGGTGGCCAGCACCACCAGGATGACCGGCGCCGGGATGCGGGTGGAGGCGGTGGTCTCGGCGTCCACCCGCGCCGAGGTCGCCTCGTAGAGCCGTTGCGCATCCGGCAGGATCTTGGACTGCATCAGGGCCGACGCCTCGGACAGATAGGACGAACCCACCGGATTGCCCGCGCGGTTGTTGGTCCGGGCGGTTTCGACCAGGCCGGTGTAGACGGCCAGTTCGGCGTTGACCCGGCCCAGCATTTCGATCATGGGCTCGGTGGTCAGCCCGGCCGAGGCGCGGGTGACGGCGACCGACGCGTCGGTGATGGCCTGTTCGTAGCGCTGCCGCACATCCTGGGGTTCGGCGCCCGCGATGAAGGCGGTCGCGGCGGCCGCGTCGGCGACCGACAGCGTGGTGTAGAGCTGACCGGCGGCGAAGGCCAGCGGCTCGCTGTGGTCGAGCACCGTGGTGAGCGCTTCCTGACGGTCGTTGATCGTCGTCGATGTCGCGAACGCGCACGCGATCACGAGCGCGGACAGCACCACACCGATGGTCAGGATGCGCCCGGGTGTGGTCCACAGGAACCACCAGCGCGGGTGCACGGGATTGGTCGGCGAACGTGAAGCCAGCGGTTCGGTCGACGGGTGCGCCAACTCCACGGTCACGTGTTGGCCGACCTCCTCCCGTTTCTAAGAAGTCTAAGAGACATTGGAGTGACGTGTGGGAATTCGCGAGCCCCTATTCTGATGTCGTGCGCGGTGACGGTGACGGTTGGGTGGTTTCGGACGGCGGCGGCCACTTCTGGGGACGTCACGGCGCGGCCGGACTGCTGCTTCGCGCGCCCGGTCCCGACGGTACCTTCGCCGTGCTGTTGCAGCATCGAGCCCCGTGGAGCCACCAGGGTGGCACCTGGGCACTGCCCGGCGGAGCCCGCGACAGCCACGAGTCCGTCGAAGAGGCCGCGGTGCGGGAAGCCTTCGAGGAGGCGGGTGTGCAGGCCGTCCAGATGACCGTCCGGGTCTGCGTCGTCACCCACGAGGTGCCGGGCTGGAGCTACACCACCGTCATCGCCGATGCCGCCGAGCAGTTGCACACCATTCCGAACCGGGAGAGTTCCGAGCTGCGCTGGGTGCCCGAGCACGAGGTGTCCGAGCTGCCGTTGCATCCCGGCTTTGCCGCGAGCTGGGAGCGGCTGCGCACGGTTACGGCCGAAATCCCACTGATTCCTTGAGGCTGCGAGCCGCGGCCTGCGGGTCCTCGGCTGCGGTGATGGCCCGCACCACGACGATGCGGCGAGCGCCGGCTGCCAACACCTCGGGCAGCCGCTGCCCGTCGATTCCACCGATGGCGAACCACGGCTTGTCCGGTGCCAGCGCCGCGGCGTGGCGGACCAGATCCAGTCCCGGCGCGGTCCGCCCGGGTTTGGTCGGGGTGGGCCAGCACGGCCCGACACAGAAGTAGTCCACCGCCTCGTCGATCGCCGCCCCGACCTGACCGGCATCGTGGGTGGAGCGCCCGATCACCGGTCTGGGGCCGATGACGTCGCGCGCAATGTCCAGCGGCAGGTCGTCCTGGCCGAGGTGCAGCACATCGGCAACCGCCGCCCGCGAGATGTCGGCGCGGTCGTTGACCGCGAACAGCGCGCCGTGGCGGCGTGCCGCATCGGCCAGCACCGCCAGCGCATCGAGTTCCTGGCGGGCCTCCAGCGGGCCGAACTGCCGCTCGCCCGCCGACCCCTTGTCGCGCAGCTGGATGATGTCCACCCCGCCGGCCAGCGCCGCGTCCGCGAATTCGGCCAGGTCGCCGCGTTCACGCCGGGCATCGGTGCACAGGTAGAGAGAAGCTGAGGCGAGGCGTTCGAGGGGATCGGACACCCGAGTATCCTGACAGCTGAACACGGGAGTCCCGGGACCGGGGACTGAGAGTGGGCGCACGACCGGCCCTGACCGTCGCACCTGATCCGGGTCATGCCGGCGAAGGGAGAGGAAATGGTGGCGGGATCTCTTGCCGTGATCGGCGGCGGTGTCATCGGCCTGTCGGTGGCGCGCCGTGCCGCGCAGGACGGCTGGTCGGTGCGCGTGCACCGGACCGAGGCACGTGGAGCCTCCTGGGTGGCCGGCGGCATGCTGGCCCCGCACAGCGAGGGCTGGCCGGGCGAGGACGCCCTGCTGGCGATCGGTCTCGAATCCCTCAAGCTCTGGCATGCCGGATTCCTGGACGGGCTGCCCGCCGAGGTGGTGACCGCCCATGAATCGCTGGTGGTGGCGGTCGACCGGGCCGACGTCGCGGACCTCAAGACGGTGGCCGACTGGTTGTCCGAGCAGGGGCACCCGGTCACGGTGACGACGTCCGCCCGCGATGTCGAGCCGCTGCTCGCCCAGGGCATCCGGCACGGGTTCCGCGCCGATACCGAACTGGCCGTGGACAATCGGGCTCTGGTGGCCGCCCTGGAGCAGGCCTGCGAGGAACTGGGCGTGCAGTGGGCGCCGCCGGTCGAGGATCTGGCCGCGGTGGACGCCGATCAGCGGGTGATCGCCAACGGGATCGACGCGCCCACCCTGTGGCCGGGTCTCGCGGTGCACCCGGTCAAGGGCGAGGTACTTCGGCTGCGCTGGCGCAAGGGCTGTATGCCGTTGCCGCAGCGCGTTGTTCGGGCCCGCGTGCACGGAAGGCCGGTGTACCTGGTGCCGCGCGGAGACGGGGTGGTGGTGGGTGCCACCCAGTACGAGCACGGCCGGGACACCGCCCCGGTGGTCCGAGGGGTGCGTGATCTGCTCGACGATGCCTGCGCGGTGATGCCCGCGCTGGGCGAGTACGAACTCGCCGAGTGTGCGGCCGGATTACGTCCGATGACGCCGGACGGGCTGCCGCTGGTCGGTAGGCTCGACGAGTGCACGCTGGCCGCCACCGGTCACGGACGCAACGGTTTTCTGCTGGCGCCATGGACGGCGGAGCGGATCGCCACGGAACTTGTAGCACGCAGAGGGGCAACATGATCTTGCTGGTCAACGGTGAGGAAGCCGAGGTGCCCGACGGCACCACGGTCGAGGAATTGGTGAACCAGTTGGGTTTTCCGGACAAGGGCATCGCGGTCGCGGTGGACTGGGAGGTGCTGCCCAGGTCGTCGTGGCATACCGCGCTGGCCGTCGGCGCCCGGGTGGAAGTGGTGACGGCGGTGCAGGGTGGCTGACAACAAGAAACTCACCATCGCGGGCCGGGAGTTCGGCTCCCGGCTCATCATGGGCACCGGTGGCGCGGCGAACCTGGCGGTGCTGGAGGAGGCGCTGATCGCCTCCGGGACCGAACTCACCACCGTGGCCATGCGCCGGGTCGACGCCGAATCCGGTACCGGCGTACTGGATCTGCTCAACACGCTGGGCATCACCCCGCTGCCGAACACCGCCGGCTGCCGCGGCGCGGCCGAGGCCGTGCTCACCGCCCAGCTGGCCCGCGAGGCGCTGGGCACCGAGTGGGTCAAGCTGGAGGTGATCGCCGACGAACGCACCCTGCTGCCCGACGCGATCGAGTTGGTCAAGGCCGCAGAACAATTGGTGGACGACGGCTTCATCGTGCTGCCCTACACGAATGACGATCCGGTGCTGGCCCGCCGGCTGGAGGACACCGGCTGCGCGGCCGTCATGCCGCTGGGCTCACCCATCGGCACCGGTCTGGGCATCGCGAACCCGCACCACATCGAGATGATCGTCGACCAGGCGAACGTCCCGGTGATCCTGGACGCGGGCATCGGCACCGCCAGCGACGCCGCGCTGGCGATGGAACTGGGTTGCGACGCCGTGCTGCTGGCCACCGCGGTGACCCGCGCCGCCGACCCGGCCGCGATGGCCGCGGCCATGGCGGCCGCCGTCACCGCAGGACACCTGGCCCGGCACGCCGGGCGGATCCCGAAGCGTTTCTGGGCGCAGGCATCGAGCCCCGCCATCCCGTGACCCGGTACGTGGCGCTGGGCTCGTCGATGGCCGCCGGCCCCGGTATCCCCCCGACGGTGCCCGGGTCGCCCCTGCTGGCGATGCGCTCACAGCGCAACTACCCGCACCTTGTCGCGCAACGCCTGGACCTCGACCTGGTCGACGTCACCTACTCGGGGGCCACCACCGCCCACGTGCTGACCGACCCGCAGCACGGCGAACCGCCCCAGGTCGATGCGCTCGACGGATCCGAGGCGCTGGTCACGGTCACCATCGGCGGCAACGACGTCGGCTACGTGCCGATGCTGTGCGCCGCCGCGCTGCCCGCCCCGTTGCGGTGGCTGCCGCCGCTGCGCGGTATGCGCGACGCCGGCGCACGCGAGCGGGCACTGGGCGCGGTGGCCGACGAGCTGATCGAGGTCGGCCGGCTGATCCGGCGGCGCGCACCGCAGGCGCGGGTGATGTTCGTCGATTACCTGACCCTGCTGCCGCCGCGCGGGGCGGCACCACCGCTGTCCGCGGGCGACACCGCCCTGGGCCGGCGCATCGCCGCTGAACTGGAACGTCTCACCGCCGCCGCGGCGGAGGTCACCGGTGCCGCCGTGGTGCGGGCCGGGCAGGCCAGTCGCGAGCACCACCCGTGGTCGGCACAGCCCTGGACGAACCTGCCGAGCAGGTTTCCGGTGCCCATCCCCGGCCACACCGCGCCGCTGCACCCCAACGCCGACGGCATGCGTGCGGTGGCCGACCTGATCGTGGCAGAGTTCGCAGCGTGATCGAACTGACCGGGCTGACAAAAACTTTCGCCTCTGTCCGGGCTGTCGACCAGCTGACCTGCACCATCGAACCCGGGGTGGTGACCGGGTTCCTGGGGCCCAACGGGGCAGGCAAATCGACCACCATGCGGATGATCGTCGGGCTGGACCGGCCCAGTGCCGGCACCGTCACCGTCGCCGGCCGGCCCTATCACGAGCACAAGCACCCGCTGCGCACCGTGGGCGCGCTGCTCGATGCCCGGCAGGTGCACCCGAACCGGACCGCACGCTCGCATCTGCGGTGGATCGCGGCAACCAACCGGATTCCGGAACGCAGGGTCGACGAGGTGCTGGCCGAGGTCGGATTGACCGAGGCGGCCGGGAAGCAGGCCGGCGCGTTCTCGCTGGGCATGCTGCAGCGCCTCGGCATCGCGGCCGCACTCCTGGGCGACCCGCAAGTGCTGCTGTTCGACGAGCCGGTCAACGGGCTGGATCCCGAAGGTATCCGCTGGATCAGAACCCTGATGCGGAGGCTTGCCGCCGAGGGCCGCACCGTGTTCGTGTCCAGTCACCTGCTGGCCGAGATGGCCAACACCGCCGACCGGGTGCTGGTGATCGGCCGGGGCCGGCTGATCACCGCCACCACCATGACCGAATTCCTGAATCAGGCCGACACGGTCCGGGTGCGCAGCCCGCAGATCGACCAACTGGCCGCGCTGCTACCGGGAGCCCGCCGCGAGGGTGCGGCACTGCTGGTCGACGGCACCAGCACCGAACAGGTCGGTGACCTGGCCGCGGCGCACGGCATCGTGCTGCACGAACTCACCGCGCAGGGGGCCTCCCTGGAGGAGGCCTACATGAACCTCACCGACGATGCCGTGCAGTACCGGGCCGGCTCATGAGYACCATCGACGCCGAGCGCATCAAACTCACCAGCACCCGGTCACCGCTGTGGCTGGCGCTCACCGTGGTCGTGATCAGCCTGGGCCTGGCCGCCATCCAGGCCGCGGCGGCACTGCCCTACAGCGTGGTGACCCCGGACCGGGCGGTGCTCGGGGTGGCGATGTTCGGCGTCCCGGTGCTGATGATCCTGTCCGCGCTGACCGTCACCGGGGAGTACCGGACCGGGATGATCCGCACGACATTCATGGCGACACCGCGACGATCCCGGGTGCTCGTCGCGAAAGCCGTTGTCAGCATGGTGTTCTCCGGGGCGCTCGCCGCGGTCATGTCGTTGGGTTCGCTGGTGCTGGTGCGGGCGATGCTCGATGGGCGCCAGGGTGTGCAGCTTGCACTCACCGACTTCGCACCGTGGCGCACCGTCGGGGCGGTGACGCTGTACGCGGTGCTGGCCGCGCTGCTGGCGGTGGGCCTCGGCGCGTGGGTGCGGCACAGCGCCGCCGTCGTCGCGATCCTGCTGCTGATGCCGTTCGTGCTGGAACCGCTGCTCGGGGCCATCCCGGGTGTCGGATCCAGGGTGGGCCCGCTGCTACCGTTCGCCAACGCCAACGCGTTCACCGAAATAGCGTGGTTGCAGACCTTTTCAATGTGGTGGGGCCCGCTGGGCTCGGCCGTCTACTTCGCCGCGGTGGCGGTGGCGGTGTTCGCCACGGCTGTCGGCATCGTTGCCCGACGCGATCCCTGAGTCGGCTACCGTGGGGCTCATGCAGTTCAGATCACGGTCCCTGGTGGCCATGCTGTCCGTGGCCGCCCTCGCCGTGGGTGTCAGCGGATGCGGCAAGGACGCCGATACCGCGTCACCGTCGGAACCCGGCGGTTCGGCGACGGAATACGCCGAGAAGATCGGTCAGAGCCTCGGCGCCGACGCCATGATGGGGCACCTGACCCGCCTGCAGGAGATCGCCGACCAGCACGGCGGTAACCGTGCGATGGGCACCCCCGGGTATCAGGCCAGCGTCGACTATGTGGCGAACCTTCTGCGTGACAAGGGTTTCGACGCCAAGACCGAAGAATTCGAGGTGCGCCTGCCGTTCGCCGAGGAGCCCGATGTGACGGTGGCAGGCAGCAAGGTCGCAGCCAAGGGCATGTCCTTCACGGTCGGCACCGAGCCGCAGGGGGTGTCCGGCCCGTTGGTGGCCGCACCCGCCGACGAGAGCCCGGGCTGCGCCGACGCCGACTACGAGGGCCTGCCGGTGCAGGGCGCGGTGGTGCTGGTGGACCGCGGCACGTGCCAGTTCGGCGACAAGGCGGGCATCGCCGCCAAGCGCGGCGCAGTGGCACTGCTCATCGCCGACAACGAGGACCGACCCGTCGAGGAGTTCGGCGGCACCCTCGGCAGTAAGACCGCCGTCAAGATCCCGGTCCTGGCCATCACCAAGGCCGAGGGCGCCCGGTTGCGCGCCAACCCCGGCGAGGCCACCGTCACACTCAAGGCCGGTGTCAACGTCAAGAAAACCAGCAATGTGATCGCCCAGACCAAGACCGGATCCACCGAGAACGTCGTCATGGTGGGCGCCCACCTGGACAGCGTGCCCGAAGGGCCGGGGATCAACGACAACGGTTCGGGAGTGGCCGCGGTGCTGGAGACCGCGCTGCAGATGGGCAGCTCGCCGGATGTCGAGAACGCAGTCCGCTTCGGATTCTGGGGCGCCGAGGAACTCGGCCTGCTCGGCTCGTCGGACTACATCGGCAAGCTGGATGCCGACGCACTCAAAGACATTGCGCTGTACCTGAACTTCGACATGGTGGGCTCGCCGAACCCGGGGTACTTCACCTACGACGGGAACCAGTCCGCGCCACCGGCGGCCGACGGCAGTGTCCCGCGGGTGCCGGAGGGCTCCGCCGGGATCGAGCGCATGCTGGTCGGGTACCTCGACGGCACGGGTAAGCCCGCCAGGGACACCAGCTTCGACGGGCGCTCCGATTACGACGCCTTCACTCAGGCCGGCATCCCTTCCGGTGGACTGTTCTCCGGTGCCGAGGAGAACATGACCGCCGAGGAGGCCGAGCTGTGGGGCGGAAAGGCCGACCAGCCGTTCGACCCGAACTATCACAAGAAGACCGACACCCTCGACCAGATCGACCGCACCGCGCTGGAGATCCTCGGTCGCGGCGTCGGCTACTCGACAGCTCTCTACGCTCAGGACATCAGCGGCCGCAACGGAGTTCCGGTGCGCGAGGACCGCACCCGGCACGCACAGTCCGCCTCATGAGACGAGCGCTGGCGGTGGCCGCCGCTGCGCTGATGATGGCATCCTGTTCGGCCCCAACCGAACCCGCGCCCACCGACCCGGCGCGCGACCTCGCGGGCAAGGTGAACGCCGATGCCATCTTCGCCCACCTCGAGGAGCTCAGCGGCATCGGGATCCGGTCGGTGGGCACACAAGGGTACGAGGCCACCGTCGACTACATCGCCGGTGTGCTCAACGACGCCGGATTCCAGGTGAGCACACCGGAATTCGAATGGCTGAAGATGGGCGACCCGGGAAAGCCGACCCTGCAGATCGGCGGCCGCAGCTATCCCGTCACGCAGGCATCCCCGCTGGCCGGCACCCCGCGCGGCGGGATCAGCGGCCCATCGCTGCGGCCGGGTGAACCCGCCGGTTGCGAGGCGGCGGATTACGGCGACGTGCGCGGTGCGCTCGCGATCGTCGACGACACCGGATGCTCGGTGGTGGTCAAGCAGAACGCGGCGGTCGCCAAGGGCGCCGTCGGGCTGCTGGTGGTGAGCGCCGGCGGCACCAAGGGCCTGTTCGAGCCCGGCTACTACCAGAAGCTCACGCTGCCGGTCGCCGTCATCGACCGCACCACCGATGCCGCCCTGCGCCGCACCAGCGCAGCAGTCCGGCTGACCCTCGACGCCCAGGCGTCGGTGGCCAGATCGCGAAATGTCATCGCCCAGACCACCACCGGCGACACCGGCAATGTGGTGATGGCCGGCGCCAACCTGGACAGCGCGCCACGCAGCCCCGGAATCAACGACAACGGCACCGGCGTGGCGGCGCTGCTGAGCATTGCCCAGGCGCTGGGGTCGGCTCCCGCGGATGGTAACGCCGTCCGTTTCGCCTTCTGGGGATCCGAGAGTCTGGGCGCGGCAGGAAAATACGTGTCCGGGCTGGACGCAGCCCAGCTCGACGATATCGCCGCCTACCTGGATGCGGACATGCTCGGCTCGCAGAACGCCGGCTTCTTCACCTATGACGGAGACCAGTCCGCGGCGGTCAACGAGGCACCCGAGGGCTCGGCCGGGATCGAACGCACCCTGGCCGGCTACCTGAACCTCGCCGGTGTCCGGCCCGCCGACATCCCGCTGGACAACGCCGGCGATTACAGCCCGTTCCTGACCGCGGGCGTGCCCGTCGGCGGTCTCACCACCGGGTCGACCCAGCAGAAGAGCGCCGCGCAGGCCCGGCTCTGGGGTGGGCGCGCCGGGGCCGCCTTCGACCCCAATCACGGCACCGCCCGCGACGATATCGAGAACGTCGACCACCGCGCCCTGTCGATCACCGGACCGGCGCTGGCCTTCGCCATCGGCACCTACGCGCATTCGATCGAGGGCGTCAACGGTGTCCCGGCCCGGGACGCCCGGCATCGCCGAGGATGAGGACACATGTATCTGCGTATCGATACCAGCACCACCCCGCCGCTCGTCGAGGTCGTCGAACCCGAGGACTTCACCGCGTTCAAGGTCGTCGTCGTCACCACGGCGCACTCGTGGGTGGATCCCGCTGACCTGACCGCACTGGCCGGGCGCGCCGACGACCCGGACTGGCAGCAGAAACTGGCGGGCATGGTCTCCTACGCGGGATCCAAGGGCTGGCTCGACGAACAGGGCCGCATCCGGGCCCACGTGGAGACCCAGGACGGGTAGCCATCGGGCACCATGAGCCGGTGGAAAAACCCGGCGTTCTCGAACGCCTCGCTCGTCTGGCCATCGCCGCCCCCCGGCGGATTCTGGCCGCCGCCGCTTTCCTCGCGGTCGCCGCGGCGATCTTCGGTGTCCCGGTCACCCAGAAGCTGACCGCCGGCGGATTCCAAGATCCCCACGCGGAATCCAGCCGGGCGGCCGCACTGCTGACCGGCAGGTTCGACCAGGGCGATATGCAGTTGCTGATCGTGGTGTCGGACCCGGACGGCGCCATGAACCCCGACGCCCGCCGGGTCGGGACCGAGATCGTCACGGCACTGCAGGAATCCGGGCATGTGGCCGACGTCAGTTCGGCGTGGACCGTTCCACAACCCGCCGAGCTGCTCAGCCGGGACGGCAGCGCAGGCCTGATCGTCGCCGGGATCAGCGGGGGCGAGAAGTACGCCCAGAACAACGCCAAGGATCTCGTCGACACCCTGGTGCACGACCGGGACGGGGTGCGCGTGCAGGCCGGCGGGCTGGCCATGGTGAACACCCAGATCACCGAGCAGTCCCAGCGCGACCTGCTGGTGATGGAGTCGATCGCCATCCCGTTCAGCTTCCTGGTGCTGGTGTGGGTGTTCGGGGGCCTGCTCGCCGCGGCGGTACCGGTGGTGGTCGGCGTGATGGCGATCCTCGGGTCGCTGGCGGTGCTGCGGCTGATCACCATGGCCACCGATGTGTCGGTGTTCGCCCTGAATCTCTGCATGGCAATGGGTCTGGCGCTGGCCATCGACTACACGTTGCTGATGATCAGCCGCTACCGCGACGAACTCGCCGACGGAGCCTCCCGTGAGGACGCGCTGGTGCGCACGATGGTGACGGCCGGGCGCACCGTCGTCTTCTCGGCGACGACGGTGGCGTTACCGATGTCCACGCTGGTGCTGTTCCCGATGTACTTCCTCAAATCCTTCGCCTACGCCGGTGTGGCCACCGTGGTGTTCGCGGCGGTCGCGGCGCTGGTGCTCACCCCGGCGGCCATTGTGCTGCTCGGCGACCGCATCGGCAGGACCAAGCCCGGCGGGCGCCCGGTCGAGCAACAGTTCTGGTACCGCTCAACCACATTCGTGCTGCGCCGGGCCGTGCCGATCGGACTGGCGGTGGTGGCGCTGCTGGTCCTGCTGGGCCTGCCGTTCACCGGGGTCAAGTGGGGTTTCCCCGATGACCGGGTGCTGCCGCCCACCGCGTCGGCCCATCAGGTGGGGGACCGGCTGAGGCAGGACTTCGCCCACAACTCGGCGACCGATGTCACCGTCGTCCTCCCGGATTCGGCCGGGCTGACGCGCGCCGACCTGGACCGCTATATGGCGGAATTGTCCGCGGTGAACGATGTTTCGGCGGTCTCACCGCCGGTGGAACGCGACGGCAGCATGTTCCTGCGGGTGTCCAGTTCGGCACCGTTGTTCTCCGAGGCGTCGTCGGCACAGCTGGACCGGCTGCACGAGGTGACCGGCCCGGATGGCCGGCAGGTCCTGCTGGGCGGGGTGGCGCAGACCGACCGGGACAGTGTGGACGCCATCGCCGACAAGCTGCCGCTGGTGCTCGGTCTGATCGCGGCCATCACGTTCTGTTTGCTGTTCCTGCTCACCGGCAGTGTGGTGCTCCCGCTGAAAGCGCTTGTGCTCAACATCTTGTCGCTCACTGCCACTTTCGGTGCGATGGTGTGGATCTTCCAAGACGGGCATCTCGGCGCGCTGGGCACCACGTCCACGGGCACGCTGGTCGCCAACATCCCGGTGCTGTTGTTCTGTATCGCCTTCGGGTTGTCGATGGACTATGAGGTGTTTCTGCTCGCCCGTATCCGTGAGTACTGGCTGGCCTCGGGGCGCACGTCGGCCGATGTCGGGGAGAGCGTGGCGCTGGGCCTGGCGCGTACCGGTCGCGTGGTTACCGCTGCGGCACTTGTGATGTCGATCTCGTTTGCCGCGCTGATTGCGGCAAATGTGTCATTCATGCGAATGTTCGGTCTGGGGCTGACGCTGGCGGTGCTGATGGATGCCACGCTGGTGCGGATGGTCCTGGTACCGGCATTCATGCAGTTG